>JAICPX010000270.1 GCA_025929635.1 Chitinophagaceae bacterium | reverse complement strand
GGGATGGCCTCTAACGATTGCTTGCCATATGAAAATCTTAATTACCTGTAGTCGCAGTTGTTGACGGACTATCGGTAGTAGTAGTTGACAGAGTTGTTGCACTCTCCATTGTAGGAGTAGCAGTTTCTGTTGTAGCAGAAGTAGACGTAGTATCTTCCTCTTTGCCATTGTTACAAGCTGCTAATGCTGCGATAGCGAATACAAAAAAAAGCTTTTTCATGTTTTCTGTTTTTGATTTTGTTTAAACAAATATAATTTGGGGTTTATACCCCATTTGTTAAAAGGTAACCCGCCCAAAACAGATTTTTTTAATTTTCTTTGGGTTACTATTTCTGAATAATTGTATTAAAACAAGCAGAGTGAACCCTGATCATAAAGAACAAGAGTTACTGAAGGGATTGGCGACGGGGGATAAAAAAGCTATCGAAACCATTTATAAAGACAATTATAATATGGTTCAGAGCCTGGTTATCAATAACAACGGCTCTGCCCAGGAGGCCAAAGATATTTTCCAGGAGGCAATGATCGTATTGTTAGAAAAGGCCCGGTCAGGAAACTTTGAGCTTAACTGCCTTATAAAAACGTACGTTTATTCAGTAAGCCGGCGAATTTGGTTAAAAAGGTTACAACAGTACAACAGGTATACGAATGAAGTGGATGGAATGTTAGGGACGGTCCCCGTAGAAGAAGATGTGGAGGACTATGAAAGGCGTGACCAGGAGTTTGCGATGATGGAAAAAGCGATCGGGAGTCTTGGCGAACCTTGTAAAAGCTTGATTGAAGCTTTTTATATCCAGAGGAGAAATATGCAGGACATTGCCAACCAGTTTGGATATACCAACGCAGATAATGCCAAGAACCAGAAATACAAGTGCCTGATGAGACTAAAAAAATTATTTTTTGCTCAATATAAAAATGGAAAGTGATGGAAGACATTCAATTACTGGAAGCTGTTGAACGATACATCCGCGGTGAAATGAAACCGGATGAAAGAGTGCATTTTGAACAATTGAGAAAAACAAATGCAGAGGTCGATCAGCTTGTTGTTGAGCACACTTTATTTATTCATCAAATGAATGAAGTGGGTGAATTGCGCAAATTCATATCTACTTTGAATGAAGTACATACCGATCTTGCTGAAAAAGGCAGTATTAATTCAGATAAGCTTAAAGGAAAAGCAAAATTGGTTTACCTCTGGAAACGATACAAGAGAGTAGCAACTATCGCTGCAACAATTGCCGGTATCACAACAATTACGATAAGCTTATTGGTTTGGTCGGTTACTCCTAAGACTGAAGACGCAGTTACGAAGCTGAATCGGAAACTTGAAACACAGAATCGTAAACTTGAGACACAGCAAATACATACAACGAATCTTAGCAAGGCAGTAAACAGCCTTACAGAAAAGGTGAAAGAGATCGATGATAAAAATGAATCGCCTGTAATTAACTACACCACAGGGGGAACGGGATTCTTAATTGATCCTAAAGGTTTTCTTGTAACTAACACCCATGTTATTGAAAACGCCAGGAATATTGCAGTTGAAAGACCTGATGGTAAAGAATTCAGGGCAGAAGTAGTTTATATCGACAAAGCAAGAGATATTGCTATTCTTAAGATTACAGATAAAAAGTTCAAGTCTCCGGGTGCTATTCCGTATTCTATCAGCAAATCAGCTGTTGCACTTGCGGCACCCGTATTTACCCTAGGTTATCCCGGAAGTAAAGTGGTGTACGGTGAAGGCTACCTGAGTTCCGAAAGCGGGTATAACGGCGATTCCACCAGTTGCCAGGTAACAATGACCGCCAGCAAAGGCAACAGCGGAAGTCCTATACTCAATAAGAATGGAGAAGTGATCGGTGTAGTGAATGGGAGGCAATCCAATGTCAATACATTTGTATTTGCTACCCACGCAAAGTATATTTATTCTGCCGTTGAAGAGCTAAAGAAAAAGGACACAATTTATCACCGGATAAAGATGCCTTCCGTTTCCACAATCAGGACTGCGGAGAGGGAACAACAGGTGAAAAAGATCGAAGAGTTCGTGTATATTGTTAAAGTGAATTGATATTTCTAAAACTAATTTTTGAATAAAGCTGCTTTGGCAGCTTTTATTTTGCCCACAGATTCTCAGGATATTCACCGGCATTGATAAGTTTTCTTAAACTGTCCCTTACCATCGGTGCATCTTCTTTATAAGTTACACCAAACCATTTTGCGGAAGTAGGAATAACCTTTATCACTCCCATTCCCTCTTTAATATATTTATCAGCAGCGATCGGAATAAAGAATTCTGACCTTGGATTCGCGGCATTTTCAACAAGAAATTCTTTGAATGTTCTTTTCGTATAATCAAACACCGAGGGATCAAAACACCAGAAATTCATAGACACCGGTGTGGCTAATGGCAGCTCTTTCGGAAGATGTTCATCATTACAAACAACAATGTCTCCTTGTCTTGACACGTTCAATCGCTCTGTCACTGAAACAAGATTTCCCCGGCCATCCACTTCGCATACGCCCCGATTCACAGTTCCATGTTCAGACAGTGTGTTCACTAATTCATACCCAACGATCGAATATGTTTTTGGATCGCAATCTTTTTGTAGAAATTTATTTGCCTTTTCAAACGAGTCTTTTCCATAAAAATCGTCAGCGTTGATCACCGCAAAAGGTTCTTTTACCTTTTCATCCGCACAAAGAACAGCATGTGCTGTGCCCCATGGTTTTGTCCTTTCTGCCGGAATTTGAAATCCTTCTGAATACTTGCTCAAATCCTGGAAAACATATTCCACCTGTATTCTTGGTTCGATGTCCTTTCCTACTATCTCGCGAAAATCCTTTTCAAATTCTTTACGGATAATAAAAACTACTTTTCCAAAACCGGCCCGTATCGCATCAAAAATGGAATAATCCATAATCGTTTCGCCAGAAGGTCCAAAACCTTCCACCTGTTTCATACTTCCATAACGTGATGCCATGCCCGCCGCCAATATTACCAATGCTGGTTTCATTTGTATTTTGTTATTTTATACTATCGTCAAAAATTATTGATCAAGATATTTTTAACGAGTAGCGAAAATAAATAAATTACTCATTCATTCTTTCATCTATTACATGGAGGCGCCTGATCTTAAGCAGATAACGATTGACAGAATTGATCACCCTTTATTAAGAAATAAAAATGTCAGACTTGATATTCTTCGTCTTGATAAGATACATCCGGTCATTTCAGGTAATAAATGGTTTAAGCTGAAATATCATCTTGACAATTTTAATGCCGGTAATTATAGAGGTATTATAACATTTGGCGGGCCCTGGTCAAATCATATTGTGGCCACAGCATATATGTGTTATTTACAGAAGATAAACTGTATTGGCATTATTCGTGGTGAAAAACCTGCACGGTTTTCTGATACCTTACATGAAGCCGTGAGCTATGGAATGCACTTGCAATTTATTTCGCGATCCCGGTATAAGAGCAACACAAGCGGGAGTTCTGTTGAAGCTATCAAAGTGGAATTTCCAGGTCATTATATCATTCCTGAAGGCGGTGCCGGCCAACCTGGTGAAAAAGGAGCCGGTGAAATTATGCACCATGCCGGTGAGAACAATTATACCCATATCGCATGTGCCGTCGGTACCGGGACTATGTTCCGGGGCCTTTACCACTCCATTTCGAATGATCAAAAACTAGTTGGAATCGTTATTTTAAAAGGCTGGAATGAAGGTTGTAAAGACGACAATGCAAAGTTGTGGTTGAATTATCACTTTGGAGGGTATGCAAAGTATCAGGCGGGGTTGATTGGTTTCATGAATGAATTTTATCAAGTCACAAATATTCCAACCGATTTTGTATACACTGGCAAGCTGGCCTATGCAATATTCGACCTTTTAAAAGGCAATGAATTCGCTGAAAACGATAGGGTGCTAATGATCCACAGCGGGGGTTTGCAGGGAAACAGATCATTGCAAAAAGGTTCGTTAATCTTTTAGGTTTTGGAATTTGCATTACTATCTTTGCCGGGTAAGCCAAAAGAAATTTTTTGTTTTAACGTTCTATATCCATGAGAAAGATCATCCTGTCCCTTTTTATTTGCATTTCGTCATTTGCTCACGCCCAACAGGATTCTCTTCCTTCTTTTTCAGTTGTAAACAAGGGTAACAATCGCATCGTCATCAGCTGGAACAATAAGTATAAACAGTTAAAGCAAATAAGCATTCAGCGATCAACAGATAGTCTTGCCAATTTTAAGAGCCTGATCACGGTTCCGGATCCGAATAACAGGCAAAATGGATTTCTCGACGCAAAAGCGCCAAACGATAATATGTTTTACCGGCTGTATATCCATGTTGATGGTGCCAATTTTATAGTTACAAGATCCAGGCGACCTACGAATGACAGCATTCGTCTCGCCTTAATGGCTGATACAGCGAGTAACAAAATCTCCGACAGCACCTATTTAAAAGTTGTACAAAAGATCATTGATCAAAATTTACCTGACAGCGCTTTAACCACGGAGGAGCTTGTCATATTGAAAAGATACAGGGACGGAAAGCTTGATCTCTTCTCGGATCCTGTCTCCAAAAAAATAAATGGAGATATTAAAAACAAAACCAGGCCGGATATTCAAATTCCAATGTATCGCATTGTCGCAAGTAAAGATGGGTTGGTAAGGATTGCGCTGGCCGATTTCGAAAACAAAAAATATACGATAAAGTTTTTTGAAGACGATGATACCTTCCTCTTTGAATTGAAGAATATCAAAGAAGCTTCCCTAATGCTTGAAAAATCGAATTTCCATCATTCGGGCTGGTTCAGGTCAGAATTATATGATGACGGGAAATTGGTAGAGAAAAACCGGTTTTTTATACCTAAGGATTTCTGATGGTGAATTGTTGCATGGCTAAATGGACAAGCTGCTAGAACTAAAACAATTTGGCATTTGGCCAATCTAGCCGTTCATCAATACTACGTCAAACACTTTCTCAAAATTCTTTTTCACCCGTTCTTTAGCTTCCTCAAAATCAATTCTTACCCCTAATTCCTTTTCAAGTGACGTGACCTGTTTGTTTTGAATACCGCAGGGAACGATGTTGTTGAAATAAGATAGATCAGTATTTACATTAAATGCAAAGCCGTGCATAGTGATCCAGCGGCTGGTGCGCACACCCATCGCACAGATCTTTCTTTCCTTGCCCGGCAGATCAGGATCCAGCCAAACCCCGGTTTCTCCCTGCGATCTTGCCCCATTTAATCCATAATCAGCAAGTGTTGCAATGATCACTTCTTCCAGATTGCGCAGATACCTGCCGATATCTGTATAGAATTTTTCAAGATCAAGGATTGGATACCCTACGATCTGCTGCTCGCCATGAAAAGTAATATCACCACCACGATTGGTTCTAAAAAACTGGATACCGTTTTGTGCCAACTGTTCTTCACTCATCAACACATTCTCAATATTCCCGCTTTTGCCCAGGGTATAAACCGATGGATGTTCGACGAAAAGAAGATAATGCTCAGTCGTGAGACGTGAGTCCTGAGTTGTGAGTCCAATGTCAGGATCATTTGAGTTTTCATCTATGACTATCGACTCCCGACTCCTGACCATAGACTTCCGTCGGGCATTTTCCTGCAACAACCTCTCCTGGTAATCCCAGGCCTCCTTATATTCCATTTTTCCTAGATCACGGAATATAACTTTCTGTTTATCCATTCTGCAAATGTAGTTTAGTTTTGCATCTTTGCCCTTAATGAAGATGATTGCAGATCTTAGATTGCGGATCTAACCAGGCCCACAAAAATCTGAAACCCGCAATCTAAACTCTTATGCCGGCCACCAAAAGTTGACTATGACAGAAGAGCAGCAGCAAAATATCAACGACGAGCTTTATGAACGATTTGTTTATAAGATCGATAAAGGACAAGAGCCTTTACGAATCGATAAATACCTGATGCAAAGAATTGAAGGTGCTACACGAAATAAAATTCAGCAAGCAATAAATGCAGGGATGGTGATCGTGAATAAAATTCCTGTGAAACAGAACTATAAAGTAAAGGCACTTGATGAAATAATTGTGTACAGCGACATGAGCCCTGAACAAACTGAGGTTGTGCCCGAAAAGATCGATCTCAATATTATCTATGAGGATGATGATGTGATGGTGATAAATAAACCTGCAGGACTTGTCGTACACCCGGGAAGCGGTAATTACTCAGGCACATTGTTGAATGGCGTTGCGTGGTACATGCAACAAAAAGATCCTGCCATCAATGAAGCTGTCCTGCCCCGGTACGGACTAGTTCACCGGATAGACAAAAATACAAGCGGTCTTCTGTTGATGGCAAAAAACAGTAAAGCAATGACCCATCTTGCC
>JAICPX010000418.1 GCA_025929635.1 Chitinophagaceae bacterium | reverse complement strand
GTATTGAATAAACGACTCTTCCATTTTCCGTTAATAATCTGGCATAGACCGGTTCAATTGCCCTGTTGAAATCACCACCAAGCGGAGGGATGTGTGCGAACACAAAGATCTTTTCCTGTAAGGGACTTGCCGCAAGCTCCTTTTGCAGCCAGCTGGTATCCGGCAATAATTCACCCGGCTTCGCTTCTCTTGAATTTGAATTTAAAAAAACGAACCGATGCCCTGAATAACTGAAACTGAAGTTTTCTGCTCCAAACATTTGCCTGTACACTTCCCTTCCATTCCCCAGCATATCATGATTGCCTATGACCGCAAGAAACGGGAAGGAAAGTTTTTTCATTCGCTCTGCTATCCACAGGTATTCACTTTGCAAACCAAAATCTGTGATATCGCCATTCAGGACGACAAAAGAAATGTCCTTTAGACTGTTCGCCTTTCTTACAAACTCATCCAGTTCTTCATAAGATCGCTGGCTATCAGTGATCACTAAAAATCGAAAAGAATCCTTTGCCGGTGCAGTTAAGATGCTTGAAATATTTTTTGAATTCAGGTCCCTGAATTTTTCTTCAAGCCGGATTTCACTTGAGTTATACCTGAAAATTTTTTTACATGATACGAGTAGAAGTGACAAGAATGCGACAACTATCAATCGTCTCATAAGTTAAAGTGTTTGTTTTAGCCTATCAAATAGCTTGCCACCACCGTAACCCATACTGTTATAAGAACTCTATGATCGCATTGAATATTTTATTATCCCTGTAGATCCTTCTATGTCCTAAACCATTGGTGACGAGGAATTCGATATTATGATATTTTTCATCCATTACTTTTTTTGCATCGTCCCATGGGGTCATTTTATCATCTTGGTCGTGACACCAAAGAATTTTAGCGTTGATATTTTTGATCGCCCGGCTTACCGAATACCAACCGGTTGGCTTATTTCTTAACCGGTAGATATAATCATCAAATTCTTTTCTGACACTCTCATTTAATTTCATGGTAGAAAAGAATATGTCAATCGATGTTTTCGATTCTGTTGCAGGCGCAATTAATGCGACCCGGTAATCTTCATTATGGGTGATCTCTTCGAGGGCCAGGCAAATTGCCAGGCATCCAAATGAATGTCCCATAAAGGATTTCACGGGGCCATATTCTTTATTGATATTAGCAACCATGTCTTTGAAGACAACTGCATTCAGCGTTTTACCGGAGCTGAAACCATGGGCTGGGGCATCAAACGCTAACACCTCGTATCCCTTTTTTATCAATGGTCTTATATATCTTTCAAACTTTGCCACTGAGGAATTAAAACCATGAACGATCAGTGCTTTTCGATCCCCGCCACGATTCCAGCGATAACCGGTCACCGTTTCTCCATAATGTCTGAATTTGAGTTGTTCAGCTTCTTCAAAAATATCGGGTAATGGTTTGTTAGACCTGAGATGCGGTGTAGTAAAAAGATCCAATGCCAGTTCTGCAGCTTTTCTGTTTGATATCGCAGAGAGGACCTTAAATTTCGTACGGTAATACCCGATCGCTATCTGTTGCCCTAACTTTGTCATTACACAAATGTAACTTCAATTTGAAAAGTAAGTGGGGAGGATTATATGGAGATTGTAATTCTTGGGTCAGGAAATGTAGCTGCCGTGCTTGGAAGAAAGTTCAAAGCGGCAGGCCACAATATCTTACAAATTGTGAGCCGTAATGCATCTGCCGCCAGCAGGCTGGCTTATGAATGGGATACGGAAAGTACAAACTATTCAAGTATCATCAACCGGAATGCCGATGTCTACCTGGTGGCCGTAAGTGATGATGCCATTGATGAGGTGGTTGCTGATCTAAGGCTTCCAAAAAAAGTGGTCGCACATACTGCTGCATCGGTTTCAAAGGAGGTTTTGAAATATGTAAGTGATCATTACGGTGTTTTCTATCCGCTACAAAGTCTGCATAAAGAAGATACCAGTTTGCCGGAAGCCCCCATTTTTTTCGATGGCAGTGACGACGTTACTAAAAAGAAATTGGAATCATTGGCAAGATCAATTTCTCCTCAACATGTATCACAGGCCACGGATGACACCCGGCTAAAACTGCATATAGCAGCTGTATTTGTAAATAATTTTACCAATCATCTTTATGCACTCGCCGAAGATTATTGTGAAAAAGAAGGAATTGATTTTAAAGAATTACTTCCATTGATTGATGAAACGGCCACAAGGATAAAAGATATTTCCCCTTCGCAATCTCAAACTGGCCCTGCGGTAAGAAATGACCAGGAGACTATTCAAAAACATATTGATCTGCTTAGGACACATCCGCCGGTGAAAAAGGTATATGAATTCCTTTCTGCCAGCATAAGGGAGTGGCAGGGTAAATGACCCCATTTTTTACCATTTTGCCCGTGGTAATTAGTGTTCCGGTTTTACAAGTAACCTTATAAGTGGAAGAAAATATGAGAATGGAGAGCAATGCAGCAGCGGGAATGAAGAATTTTTCATAACGCTGGTCTTAGTTTTAGAGAGTTGCGGCGGCCCGGGATAACATCTTATAAAGACAATCTGTTTTTTAAGGAAAGGTAAAAATAGCTTCACAACAGTTTTTCAAGCACCAGCATTTCGAGCGGTTGGATGGGCACGCCAAATCTTTCATCAACAGGGAAGGGCAGTACCCTGCCGGTTTTTTTATAACCATTCCGTTCGTACCAGGCGATCAGTTCAAAACGAACAGTGATCACGGTCATATATATGGAAGAGCAGTTTTTTTGCCTGGCATATCCATCCGCAGCAGCAAGTAACTTTTTACCAATGCCTTTTCCCTGCGCCATTGGGGAAACTGAGAACATCCCAAGGTAAAGGCGGTCTTCTTTTTTATGAAGAAACACGCAACCTTCAATGAGCTCTTCGTCATTTACATATTTTAGGAATACAGCGCCGGGTTTTCTAATGAGGTTACCGACTGTGGCCTCATCGGTTCTCTTTTCTCCGACAAAAAGACCGGCTTCTGAAGTCCAGCCTTGTTTAGCATTCTGGCCACGATAGGCGCTGTCAATCAACGCGACCAATGAAGCAATATCTTTTTCATTGGCAATCAGGATCGGCATTCCATAAAGTTAGCGCTGAACTCTTCAAAAATTCTTGGCGGCGCCCACGGCCTTCTTATTCCTTTGTAGGCGATGGGCATAGTCATTTAGTGAATAAGCGAGGTAAAGGGTCTTATTTCCATAAGCTCCACCACTTGTCATGGGATACATGTACAGGTATTGCAATTTGATACGGTTAGCCTTCCATATATAGTCATCTTTATAGGAGCCGATAGTGACGGCGCTATCAAGTTTTACTTTCTCATTGAAGCTAAGATCCTGTGTGGGCTGGCCAAAAGAGGTTTTTACAGCCTCGATAAGTTTTTCGTAATATTCCGGCGAGACCCGTACTACGATCTTTGAAAGAGTGTCCCTGAGGTAGTACAATTCAATTGCTTTTACCGGTATATCACCGATCATATCTTTTGTATAATCAATCGTTATTTTGTCTGCGCCATCAGGATCTTTCTGTTTTACTCCCAGGCCCAAAACAAATTTTGACCCGAGCTTATATTTCTTAAACCCGTTGTTTTCTTCAAGGCTTTTCAAACTTTGGGACTGGCTGTCTAAACTGATAAACACAGCAGCCAGGCTGAATAAGGCAGGGATAAGAATGTTCCTCATTTTGAAGGGCTTTTTGATAATGTTGTTTTTTAAAGCAATAATCATGCAAGTGGTAAGGAAAACTTAAGAAAAATGTAAACACCAGGGTCCGGGTTGTTAATAATCCGAGTAGTCCGCCGGATATAGAAAGCTGATGTCGATATGCGAAACATTATGCTGATATTCCGGCATGGAAGACAATTTTTTCCAGAAAGGGTCGTCAACAAAATTCTTCCAGTTAGCATCTCTCGTTGGTTTGTTTTCGTGGCAGGTCATATACATAAGATTTGGCATTTTGTTGCCCGCTATCACCTCCCCATAAAAGGTTGCATTAAAATTTAATCGTCTGAATAAACCGATCTCATCACCTTCATTGAACATATGCACTTTGTTCTTAAAAATTTCTTCTGTCGCGCTTTCATAACTGCGCAGCTCGTATATTCTGTCTTTCCTGGGACCGTTCAGTTGCGGCGTCTGAAGTTTTGGGGCCAAGGAAAAAGCTTGTAACAGGATTGTTTCAATTCTGGCATAGGGTGGCGTTGAATAAACTGACTTCAAATACCCGGCGCC
>JAICPX010000603.1 GCA_025929635.1 Chitinophagaceae bacterium | reverse complement strand
TTTTCGTGAAACGTGAGTCGTGAGACGTGAGTCGTTTATTTTAACGGTAAAGTGTTTCTTATGTGCGGCAATAATTTCTGCTTCGATCAGGCTTCCTTTTCCGTCTGTAAGATTGAGCTTCTCTCCTTCTTCCATCCTTAAAACTTGTACTACATGGCGTGAAGTATTTTCGTCCAATACAATTTCTTTTTGAGAATGGTCGTAATCAATGATATAGAAAAAAGGTAGTTGCATTTTTATTGCACGCCAACACGCAAAAAGATAAATGCAAAAGTCGGCAAATCAGAAATCAAAAAATAAAAAGATTGGATAAAGAAATAACTGTACTGAAAATTATTAGTCTAAGAAATATCAACGAGGACAATTCCGGGATTCAAATGACTAATCAATTTTAGTCTCTCTACGTCATTGTGAACTGCAGGCCGTGCGAAGCAGGAAGCAAAGGGGGACAGGGGGTTCAGAATGGCGTTTCCTCCTCTTCACTAAATGGCAGGTCATTCATCTTGCTTCCTGTTTGTATAAATAGCTTTGCATCGCCACCATCATCAGGAACAGGCTTCCAGCTACCCGGAGGTAATCCTAACCCGGCCATTCCACTTCCGTCATCTTCCACAAATTTTTGAATATGTAAAAGTGCTTTCAGTTTCACAGTATCCAATGATCCATTCCTGTGTTTTGCAATTCTTACATGGGTTTCGCCTTTATTGCTTTCGCCCATTTCATTAGCGGTGATATCATAGTACTCCGGACGATACAGGAACATGACCATGTCAGCATCCTGCTCGATAGCACCTGATTCACGGAGGTCACTCAGTTGCGGGATCTTTGCTCCTTCTTTTCTTTTTTCTACCTCACGACTTAACTGTGAAAGTGCAATAATAGGAATATTCAATTCTTTTGCAAGTGCTTTCAGGTTTCTTGAAATATTACTGATCTCCTGTTCACGGTTTGCATTACGATTATCACCGGTCCCACTCATTAATTGGAGATAGTCGATCAATACGAGGCCAATATTGTGTTTATTCTTAAGACGACGGCATTTTGCCCTTAATTCAAAAATGTTCAATGCCGGCGTATCATCAATAAAGATCGGGGCCTTTGCCAGGCGCTGTATACCGCGGGCATAGAGTTGTTTCATTTCATGTTCTTCCAATTTCCCACGGGCAATTTTTTCCAGCCAAATTTCACTTTCTGCAGCAAGTATTCTTTGAACCAATTGTCCTGCACTCATTTCAAGAGAAAAAAAAGCAATGGGTGTTGGTTTGGATGCATGCAATGCAGCATTTCTTGCCAGGTTCAAGGCAAAAGCTGTTTTACCAACTGATGGCCTGGCAGCAAGAATGATCAGGTCAGTATTTTGCCAACCATAACTTATCCTGTCAAGTGAAGCGAAACCGCTTGGCACGCCAGATACGTCTTCATTTTTATGACGAAGATCTTCGATGCGCTGGATAGTTTTTACCAAAACAGAATCGATCGTATCGAAATTCTTGCGCAGGTGACTGCTTGTTATCTCAAATAGTTTGCTTTCTGCATCATCCAAAAGATCGAAAACATCTGTGGAGTCTTCATAAGCATCACCTATGATCTCTCCACTTACCCGTATCAACTCACGCTGAATAAATTTCTGAAGAATAATCCTTGAATGTGTTTCTATATGAGCTGATGAAACGACGGCATTGGTAAGCTTGGTTACATAATAGGGTCCGCCTACCATATCCAGTTCTTCGCGGGTCTTTAATTCTTCAGCAACGGTAAGAATATCGATAGGCTTGTTCTTTTGAGCCAACCCTTGCATAGCCCTGAAGATGCGTTGATGCGCATCAACATAAAAACATTCTGGTTTTAGAATCTCTATTACGACATCAAATGCATTTTTCTCAAGCATGATCGCACCAAGCACCGCTTCTTCAAGGTCTTTTGCCTGTGGTGGTATTTTTCCATATAATAAGCTGCTGAGATCTGCCGAAGTCTTTCTTCTTGGCTTCCGATCTTTATTGAGGTTAGTAAGTTCCATCGTTGATGCAGGGCGATAAAGATTTAAACCATTGATTTAACACCAATGACTTTTGGGTTAGATTTCCAGCCTTAAATCAGAAATTAATTTTGGTAGGTTCGAAATGTTATCCCTCAGTCAGATGGCGAATATATAACCAAATGCAGACAAAAAAATTTTTTCTTTCCTGACTAATACTTCACAAGTTTTTCCACATCGGGTTTTATAAGCATCACTGTAATTTAGATAAAAAAAATTGCTGGCCAGATCAAAAATATTCACTTACCTGCAAAAAAAAATTGCAAACAATTGTTCGAAGAATAAAACGTGTGAAAAAGTCACCTTAAATAGAATTCCCGGAGCTCCAGGTCCATTGATTTATTTTAGATTTAATAAAAGATATCAGCCATATCAGTACTGTCCATCCGATA
>JAICPX010000338.1 GCA_025929635.1 Chitinophagaceae bacterium | reverse complement strand
AGAAAGCCCGTATATCGTAAGATTTGAAATATTAAAAACTTATAAAGGGACAACATATAATGACACCATGATCTCTGAAATTGATTTTGATGGACCGGTAAATCACTAAAAAAATTACGATAACAATTAAATTAATCGAAAATCACAGCAAGCGCAGAAAGTTGTTCGTTCATAAGATGACAAAATAATTAATAACAAATTGAGGAGATTGCTCGGGCTTTACCTCACAACTAATCATGAATATTCAGAAAATAAAAACACTTGGGGACTTAAAGAAAAGCGGTTATCAACATCGCAGTATCAAAGAAGAGCTCCGCCAGAACCTTATTCTTAAACTTAAAAGAAAGGAAAACACTTTTCCCGGGATCATTGGTTATGAAGACAGCGTGGTGCCTGATGTAGAAAGAGCCATTCTTAGTAAACACAATATTCTTTTTCTTGGTCTTCGCGGCCAGGCAAAAACAAGAATGGCAAGATTGATGACCGAGTTACTTGATGAGTATATCCCCTGTATTGCCGGGTCCGAACTCAATGATGACCCGCTTCATCCAATTTCCAGGTATGCAACCGACCAGATCGCCGTGCATGGTGATGAAACGCCCATACACTGGATACACCGCAGTGAACGTTATGGTGAGAAGCTGGCGACACCAGACGTAAGTGTTGCTGATCTTATTGGTGATATCGACCCTATCAAGGCAGCTAACCTGAAGTTGAGCTTTGCCGATGAAAGAGTGATCCACTATGGCATTATTCCAAAAAGTAATCGCGGCATTTTCGTTATCAATGAACTGCCCGATCTGCAGGCAAGGATCCAGGTTGCACTCTTCAATATCCTGGAAGAAGGCGATGTGCAGATCCGGGGATTCAAATTGCGCCTGATTCTTGATATCCTGTTTGTATTTACAGCCAACCCTGAAGATTATACCAACCGTGGTTCGATCGTGACTCCCCTGAAAGACCGTATTGAAAGCCAGATATTAACGCATTATCCAAAAACACTGGAAACAGCACTTGAAATAACCGAACAGGAAGCGGTGATCCACGAAGAACAAAAACAAAAAGTAAAGATCAGTGACATTGTTAAGCGGCTTATCGAACAAGTGGCGTTTGAGGCAAGGTCGAGTGAGTTTGTTGATAAGAAAAGCGGTGTAAGTGCAAGGCTCACGATTTCGGCTTATGAAAATGCAGTGAGTGCTGCCGAGCGCAGGGCGATTGTTAATCATGAATCGCAAACGCAGGTCTGGTTGAGCGACCTGGCCGGTATCATTCCGTCGATCACAGGTAAAATTGAATTGGTGTACGAAGGGGAACAGGAAGGACCCTACCAGGTGGCAATGAATTTGCTTGACAAAGCCATACGCTCCCAATTTGCCAACTATTTTCCCAATCCCGAAGTGCTGAAAAAAAGAATGAAGCCAAAGAATGTGGAAGAACCTTCGAGGGACGAAAATCCTTATCGCGCCATTATTAACTGGTTTGATAAGGGCAACCAGCTCAACCTGTTTTTTAATACCAAAGATGCGGATAAGCTTGTTCAGCTTCATAAGGTGGACGGGTTACACTCCATGGTTAAAAAATTTTACAGGGCGGCGAATGAAAAAGAAACAGCCTTATTGATGGAATTTGTCTTACATGGACTTTCAGCATACTCATTGATCAGCAAAAAAGTGATTGAAGGCAAAATAGAATTTAAAGACCTGATGGGTTCGATGCTTAACCTTGGCGGAATCAAAACGAGTGATGATGATGATGACAGCGAAGATTTCAGTTAATTTTTTTTTACCACGTCGGTAGAGATCACATAAAAAAATATACAGCTATTGTACCTATGATCCTATGTTTCTATGTCGCAAATGAATCCATTATACAAATTCCAACTTATATAACATTCACTTCTCTTTCCAGTATGACACCAAATTTGTTCTTTACACTTTGTAATATCTGTTCACTCAGATCATACACCTCTTTACCCGTTGCTTTGCCATAATTCACCAATACCAACCCCTGTTTTGCATGACAACCCGCATCGCCTTTACGGTATCCTTTCCATCCACATTGCTCGATCATCCAGCCTGCAGAAAGTTTTACACTTAGTTTGGTCAACGGGAAAGCAACGATGTCAGGAAACTGTGATTTCAATTCCTCATGTTTGGCAATTGGCACTTCCGGGTTTTTGAAAAAACTCCCCGCATTGGGTATCTCTTTTGGATCAGGAAGCTTTGAGCTCCTGATATTGATCACCGCCTGGGAGATTGCTTTTATACTCAGGGTTTTCGCGCCCATTTTTTCGAGCTCTTCGTTGAGGCTGCCGTAGCTTGTATGATAAACAGGATGCTTCTTTAATTGAAGTGTTACCGATAATATCGCGAACTCGTTCTTATACTTGCTTTTAAAAATGCTATCGCGATAACTGAATTCACAATCGACTCTTGTAAATGTATAGCGCTTCTTATCAAATAAATGAAAAGCCTCTAAATTCCAGAATACATCATCAAGCTCTACTCCGTAAGCGCCGATGTTTTGTATAGGTGCGGCCCCAACGTTTCCGGGGATCAGTGAGAGATTTTCTACACCGGCCCAATTGTGAGCAAGGCAATGCAACACAAATTGATGCCAGTTCTCTCCCGCCCCGGCTTTTACATACACATATTCGGGATCCTCGTGAACAAGCTCAATTCCCTTCACTTCATTCTTTAAAACCAGGCCATCAAAATCCTTTACAAGTAAAATATTGCTTCCGCCACCCAGGATGAAAGTCGTTAGTCGTGTCCGCAAGGACTCCTTCGGAGAGTCATGAGTCGTTAGTTCGTAAAGTTCATCTTCATTCGTAAACGTTGAAAAATAGCGGGCTTTTGCATCAATGCCAAATGTATTGTAAAGCCTGAGCGGGAAATTTTCTTTGATTTGCATAGTACAAACTTCAGTATTTTTTCATTAACAGTGAATGAACTAATTTTCCTGTGTATTGTTCATACATCAATATCTAACCGAAAATAAGAATATGAAAAAGTTTTTCCTGCCTTTGCTGCTGTCCCTTACTATTTATTCATGTAAAGAAGCCGGAGAGGATGCCAAGCCGCCCGTTATATCGGAAGAAAAACCCGTGGTTCACCCGGAGTGGATCATGCAGGGAAATATTTATGAGGTGAATGTTCGTCAATATACTCCCGAAGGCACATTCAATGCTTTTGCAAAACATCTTGACAGGTTAAAAGACATGGGCGTTCAAACTCTTTGGTTCATGCCGATCAATCCAATTAGTAAAGAGGGCCGTAAAGGTGTATTGGGAAGTTATTATGCAATTGCAGACTTTAAAGCTATCAATCCCGAATTCGGAACGATGGATGATTGGAAACAATTGGTGAAAACAATTCATGATAAAGGAATGAAAGTCCTGATCGACTGGGTGCCGAATCATACAGGGGCCGATCATCCCTGGTTAACGACACATACTGATTTCTATCAAAAGGACAGCACGGGCAAACCGGCAACAATGTCTGACTGGACGGATACCCGTGTCCTGGATTTTAATAATAGAGTGATGCAGGATAGCATGATCGTCTCCATGAAATACTGGGTAACGGAAACGAACATTGACGGCTTTCGTGTGGATGTTGCCTGGAATGTGCCCGCACAGTTTTGGCTAAGAGCAATTCCCCAGTTAAAACAATTAAAGAATGATATGTTCTTGTTAGCCGAAGGCCAGGAACCTTATTTACTGAAAAGCGGGTTTAATGCTTTTTACCCATGGAAAATGTACCATAAAATGGTAGCTATTGCGGGGGACAGTGCCACCGCCCTTTCATTAGACAGTGTAAAAGCTCAATACGATTCAGCATATCCCAAAGAAGCAATACGACTTTATTTTACCAGCAATCATGATGAGAACAGCTGGGGTAAATCGGATTACAGAACCTTTCCCGGCGCTGTTCATGCACCCTTCGCCGTATTCACCCAAACGATGGCAGGAAGTGTTCCGCTTGTTTATAGTGGACAGGAAGAGCCTTTCCTCGATAGCATCAGCTTTTTTTATAAAGACACGATCACGTTTAAGAATTTTGGACGGGCAAAGTTTTATAAAACATTACTTGAGCTAAGAAAAAACAACCCCGCTTTGGCTGCAGACGCAACATTTAAAAAAGTAGATGTGGGAGAAAAAACAGCTTTATATGCATATACAAGAGAGAAAAACGGGAAAAAAGTATTTGTGATACTGAATCTTTCTAAGAAAGAGCAAACCATCAAAGTATCTGAAAAGGATCTTCATGGAAATCCTTACAATGTTTTTATGGGAACGAATGAGCCACTGAGTGACAAAGAATGGAATATCGAGCCGTGGGGATATGTAGTGTATGAATACAAATAGAATTTCATGATCGCAACAATTGCTGGCGCAACCGGTTTGATCGGGAGTCATTTGCTCAAAGAACTGCTCGATGATCCTTATTTTGACACGGTCAGAATCCTGATTCGAAGACCCTTTGAGCTTACTCATCCAAAACTTGAAAAAAAGATCGTTGATTTCAATGACAGTGATTCCCTGCTCGTTGCACTTAGAAACAGTGATGCCCTGTTTTGTGCCATCGGCACTACACAAAAGAAAGTAAAAGGTGACAAAGATGCTTACCGAAAAATTGACTTTGATATCCCGGCAAAACTGGCCAAATTCAGCAAAATGGTCGGTTGTGAAAAGTTCCTTTTGGTCTCATCGATTGGCGCCAATAGGTCGAGCAAAAATTTTTATCTCAAACTAAAAGGTGAAGTGGAAGATGAGGTGAAAACTATCGGCCTGAGATCATTACACATTATCCGACCATCATTTTTATTAGGAGAAAGAAAAGAATTCAGGATCGGGGAAGTGATCGGCAAACCACTGATGCAAATTTTTTCATTTGCAATTCCCGCAAAGTACAAAGCGATACGCGCAAAAGATGTGGCCAGGGCAATGATCGCCGTTGCAAAAAGCAAAAATGAAGGGATCTTTGTATACGAGCATGACCAAATAAAAGCTCTTGGCAAAATATGAAATTCAAAAATTTCATTACGGGTTGTCAGCGTTTTCTCAATGGTCTTAAACGACCATCAAAGAACACAAATCTTAGAAAACTCGTTGAACGTGGAGAAACGCTTGATTCTTTCACCTTCAGAGAAGCTACAATTGCAGATATTGCTGCTCTTGGCAGACTCCATGCAATAACATGGGCAGAAACATACAATGCCGGCAATCCAAATATCCAGTTAAGACAATCTCAATGGCACAAAGCTTTTACCGTGGAAAATGACGGAAGCTGGTTTAGCCTTGTAATTGCTGATAAGAATAATGAATTGGTAGGGT
>JAICPX010000111.1 GCA_025929635.1 Chitinophagaceae bacterium | reverse complement strand
TTACGGTTTCGCTGGCAGTGTATTTTATATATAAAAATGATGACAAAAATTATATCTGGAAAAAGCAACCAGGACCAGCCACTGATTAAAAGCTCGCTGTGTCTGATATAAATCATCGGGTTCATGATTAAGATCAGGAAGAATAGCCATTGACGCATACAACTTTGTTGCAAAACGAAATTATATGAGTAACCCGCTTTCATATTTAACCCTGGCACAGATCGTAAACAGCAACCATAAAGCTGCTTCAGTATTTGAAAAGTATCATTTGGATTTTTGTTGTAAAGGGAGACGTTCGCTTGCCCAGGCTTGTAACGAGCAACAAGTGATCTTATCGGAGGTAACAGAACAATTGGAGGAAATTTTTTCTAATTCAGGGAACGGCAGCATTGACTTTGATAAAATGAGTTTAACCCAACTCTGTGATTATATTGTCCAAACACATCATGCGTATGTAAAAAATGAAATGCCACAGATATATGCGTACCTGGATAAGGTATCAAATAAGCATGGAGACAGGCATCCGGAACTATATAAAGTATTCCAGACGTTTGCAGCCATAAAAGAAGAAATGGAAGGACACATGAAGAAGGAAGAATTGATTCTCTTCCCAAGAATAAAGGAAGTGGAGAAATTGTCCGATAGTGCGAACGGACAGTTTCAAATGAATATTGGATACCTGCAGTCACCAATCAATGTCATGGAACATGAACATGATCATGCGGGCACTCAACTAAACGAGATCAGGTTACTGACCAGTAATTATACTCCGCCTCAGGATGCCTGCACAACTTACCGGCTAAGTTTTGCTGCGTTACAGGCTTTCGAGATCGATCTTCATCGGCATGTGCACCTGGAGAATAATATTCTTTTTCCAAAGGCGATCGAAGAATTTAAAAGACTGCAGATTTCGATAATGAACTGAGCTTATTGATTGCTTATGTGTGACCGGCACCGTCTCGCCCCCCGCGAGACGGATTTTGTTTTGACCATTCTCAATGATAAAGATGACTAATGTCATGACTTTGTGAGGTAACGACCATTACTTTTGACCGTTCAAAGTACAATTATTTCATATGCTATAAGGGTAAGATCTCTTTCCCATCACAGGATGGGCAATCGTTGGTTTTCGTTTCAATTACACGGCCCCCTGATTCATCAGGGGGCTTCATTTTTTGAGACGCTTTTGATTGAAGTCAACAGTAGCGATGACGCATCTCAATTGAAAACATTTCCCGCATTTTCATCTTTGTTCACCTTAAAAAAATCGCTTGGCAGAAACTACGGTAAAAGAAACGAAAACCACTGCAGGGAAAAGAAATTCCCTGCAATGTTATCATTGTGGTGAACATTGCGACCGTTCAATTTCGACCGATCAAAAATATTTTTGTTGCGAAGGGTGCAAATTTGTTTACCAGCTATTAGAAGAAAACGGTCTTTGCAATTATTATGAGTTAAGCGAGCGACCGGGAATTAAAGTAAGGGGTAAATTCACTTCGCAGCGGTTTGCCTACCTGGACAATGAAGAAGTCAAAAGAAAATTACTTCGGTTCGATGATGGCAACATTTCTCATGTGAGTTTTTATTTGCCACAGATGCACTGTGCATCCTGCATCTGGTTACTCGAAAATCTACATTCGATTGATCCCGGTATTCTATTTTCAAAGTCGAATTTTCAGCGCAAGGACATATTTATTGCTTTTGATCCAACAAAGATCTCATTGAGAAAGGTGGTGGAATTGCTGGCATTTACAGGCTATGAGCCTTACATCAGTTTGCATGACGGCGAAAAAAAGCGGGGCAAGAAAACAAACCGTAAAAAGATATTCAAGATCGGGGTTGCCGGGTTTTGCTTTATGAATATTATGATGCTGAGCTTCCCTGAATATTTTTCTTCGGGAAATATCGGGAATATAACGCTGCAAAAAGTCTTCAGCTATCTCAACCTTGTTTTATCTCTTCCTGTATTTTTTTACAGCGCCAATGAATTTTTTATTTCAGCATGGAAAGGATTGCAGCAAAAATGGCTGAATATCGATGCACCTATCGCATTAGCAGTTCTTGTGACGTTTGGGAGAAGTATATACGAAATTATTAGCGGCACGGGGGCAGGTTACCTTGATTCAATGAGCGGTATTGTTTTCTTTATGCTGGTTGGCCGTTGGTTCCAGGATAAAACCTATGACAGCTTTTCCTTTGACCGTGATTATAAGTCTTATTTTCCGCTTGGAGTTACTTTATTGAAAGATGGAAAAGAAGAAACTTCAACGATCAGCGCTTTACAAATGGGAAATCGCATATTGGTTAGACAAAATGAAATGATACCTGCCGACGCGATCGTTGTAAAAGGCCGGGGAAATATTGATTACAGCTTTGTATCAGGAGAAAATACACCCGTGGTAAAAAGAAGGGGAGAATTAGTATACGCGGGTGGCAAACAGCTTGGGCCTGCTATTGAAATGGAAGTGGTGAATCCTGTTGAACAGAGTTATATCACACAACTTTGGAACAATGATGTATTTACACAGGAAAAAAATAAGGAGAGGTCCTTTATTCACCCCTGGAGCCGCTACTTTACTCTTGTTTTATTCCTGATCGCTGGTGGCGCAGCAATCTATTGGTCTTTTATTGACAGCTCAAGAATCTGGCCTTCGGTTACTGCTGCGTTGATCGTTGCTTGTCCATGTTCATTATTGCTTTCTGCCACATTCACGTTCGGAAATATGCTTAGGCATTTTGGTAATAATAAATTATACCTGAAGAACTCATCTGTTATTGAAGCATTATCAAAGGTTGATACAATTGTTTTTGACAAAACAGGGACACTCACCCATTCTGCCCAGGCTGAAGTGTTTTATGAAGGTGACAAGTTCACAGAAGATGAGATCAACATGATCTATTCTCTGGTAAAGGAATCAGTTCATCCCTTAAGCAGAATCATAAAACAGGAGCTGATGGTTACACATTCAGTTTATCCATTGCCAGTAAAGAGCTTTAAGGAAGTAGCCGGGAAAGGGCTTAAAGGTATTGTTGGTGATAAACAAATAAGACTCGGCTCCTGGCAGTTCGTTGGGGAAGATGATTTCTTCAGGGATCCTTCGCTGACGGGTGAAGTGCATGTTTCAATTGATGGAGTTTATAAGGGATATTACAAGATCAGTAATCAGTATCGGGAAGGCGTTGCTGACATGATCCGTACTCTTCCTTCAAAAAAATATCAACTGCATGTATTATCAGGAGATAATGATGCTGAACAAAGAAACCTGCGATCAATTTTTGGCAAACAAGCTAACATTTTGTTTGGTCAATCGCCACAGGACAAATTGAATTACATTAACAAACTAAAAAATGAAGGCCGTAAGGTTTTAATGCTTGGGGATGGTTTGAATGACGCCGGCGCATTAAAACAAAGTGATGTTGGCGTTGCAGTGAGTGAAAACACGAGTCAATTTACTCCGGCATGTGATGCCATCATGGATAGCAATGAAGTGAGCAAGTTATATCATTTCATTCGATATGCAGGATCGGGTAAAAATGTGATCACATGGAGTTTCATTCTCTCCATATTATACAATATTGTGGGGTTGAGCTTTGCCGTTCAGGGATTGCTATCGCCGTTAATAGCTGCCATTTTAATGCCTGTCAGCTCAATAAGCATTGTCACATTTGTTACCCTGGCTACTTCATTTTCAGCGGGAAACAAAGGGCTTTAGTTCCATTGACAATGGTCACTAATATGGGTGACAATCGTCATACGCGTCCATGCAGACGAAAAATACATTTGCGCTTATCAATGAACCAGCGAATGAGTGTTTTAATCCTTCTTATAGCATTTAGTATTCTGATAGCGGGTGGATTCCTGGTTGCTTTTATCTGGTCGGTTAAAAAAGGCCAGTACGATGATGATTATACGCCTTCAGTAAGAATGTTATTTGACGATAAACCTGTCTCCGGGAAAAAATCTTCTTTATTACCAAAACAATAGTTCCATGCAAGCACTGGAAAAATTTCAGTATGACAACAAGATCGTTCGCAATTTCGCCTTTGCCACCATCGTTTGGGGTATCGTAGGTATGTTAGTGGGGTTGTGGGTTGCTTTGCTAATGGTATTTCCCCAATTGAATTTTACGGCTACAGCAGGTAAGGAAACGATCGGTCTCACTTTTGGCCGTCTTCGTCCGCTTCACACCAATGCCGTGATTTTTGCATTTGTCGGAAATGGGATCTTCATGGGTTATTATTATTCGATCCAGCGATTATTGAAGGCCAGGATGGCAAGTGACCTGTTAAGCAAGATCCATTTCTGGGGCTGGCAGCTTATAATCGTTGCCGCTGCTGTTACTATTCCACTTGGCATGACAACCGGTAAAGAGTATGCAGAACTGGAATGGCCCATTGATATTGCGATCACTATTATCTGGGTTGTGTTTGGCTGGAACATGTTCGCAACGATATTGAAAAGAAGAGAAAGACATTTATACGTTGCTATTTGGTTTTATATCGCAACTTTTGTTACAGTTGCCGTGTTGCATATTGTGAATTCATTTGAGTTTCCGGTAAGCTTATTTCATAGTTATTCATGGTATGCAGGTGTGCAGGATGCCCTGGTGCAATGGTGGTACGGCCATAATGCGGTTGCCTTCTTTCTTACTACACCCTATCTCGGGCTGATGTATTATTTTATGCCGAAAGCTGCCAACAGGCCGGTATTTTCTTATAAGCTTTCCATCATCCATTTCTGGGCCCTGATATTTTTATATATCTGGGCAGGTCCTCACCACTTGTTGTACACGTCACTGCCGAACTGGGCGCAGTCGCTTGGCGTTGTGTTTTCATTTATGCTGATATTCCCAAGCTGGGGCGGAATGATCAATGGATTGCTTACACTGCGTGGTGCGTGGGATAAGGTAAGGGAAGATGTGATATTGAAGTTTATGGTGGTGGCCGTTACAGCTTATGGCATGGCAACATTTGAGGGCCCGATGCTTTCCCTGAAAACGGTAAATGCGATCAGCCACTTTACTGATTGGACGATCGCTCACGTACACGTCGGTGGATTAGGCTGGAACGGTATGTTGACCTTTGGTATTCTTTACTGGCTGATTCCAAGAATTTTCAACGTACAATTATTCTCAAAACGTCTTGCCAATTTTCATTTCTGGATCGCAACCCTTGGAATAATTTTCTATGCAGTGCCCATGTACTGGGCGGGTTTCCAACAAGCTTCTATGTGGAAGCAATTCACGGATGCCGGCCAGTTAAAATACCAGTTCATTGAAACTGTTACCTACATGAAACCGTTCTATGCGATCCGTGCATTTGGTGGTGCCATGTTCCTCGCAGGCGCCATTGTTATGATGTATAATTTATTCATGACCGTTGCAAAAGGTAAATTGACAGCAAATGAAGATGCAGAAGCGCCTGCGTTGGAAAAAACCTATCAACAACATGCAGGTGAACATTGGCATCGTCGCTGGGAAAGAAGACCAATTCCATTCATGATCGCAACCTTGATCGTGATCCTTATTGGGGGCATCATTGAATTGGTTCCAACCTTTTTGATCAAATCAAATGTGCCCACCATTGCCAGTGTAAAACCATATACACCACTTGAGTTGCAGGGAAGGGATATTTACAGGAGAGAGGGTTGTTATACCTGTCACTCTCAAATGATACGGCCATTCAGATCGGAAACAGAACGTTATGGTGAATATTCAAAAGCAGGAGAGTTTGTTTATGATCATCCTTTTCAATGGGGTTCAAAACGAACCGGTCCTGACCTTGCACGGGAAGGGACAATGACTTTGAAGAAATCTGATTCATGGCATTTCAATCACATGGAAGAACCGCAGGCGATCTCACCGGGTACGATCATGCCTGCCTATCCGTATTTGATCGAAAAAGAACTGGATACGGCAAGTACACCCGCAAAGATCAAAGCAATGCGTACCATGGGTGTGCCTTATAAGGCAGGATATGAATATTCGGCAAATAATGACCTGATAGAGCAGGCAAGAAAGATCCAGGACAATTTATTAAAAGACAGCATTCGGGTGAAACCGAATGCAGAGATACTTGCCGTGATCGCTTATCTGCAGCGGCTGGGAACGGATATTGAGAAAAATAAACTGACAGAAAATAAAAACTAAAACATGTTCAAGTTCATAAAAAAATATGCTGAGTCGATCGACGGCATAAATATTTACCCGATCATCTCTCTACTGATATTCTTTTTATTCTTTGTTGTATTGCTTTATTATGTAAAGAGAATGGATAAAACAAAAGTAAAAGAGATCAGCAGAATACCGCTTGACCAGGAAACCCGGTTATCCGAAAACGTATACACAAAAATTTAAATCATTTTAACCATGGTGAAGAATATAACATCAGGGGTGCTGATAACTGCAGTTGTACTTGGATCCGCAACACCGCTGAAGGCGCAAAATATAAGCGGTTTGAGTGGGGGAATGGAATATTTTCTTTATGGAGTTATTGCATTTACCATTATTGTATTGTCCCTGACCATTTACCTTCTTGCATTAAAAAATAAATATCAAAAACAAGCTGCCCTGAGGAGCGGCAAGGTCGATGAACATTCAGGATTGCGAAAATGGTGGAGTGCCCTGGATAAAAAATATTTTACAAGAGCAGCATCGTTGGAAAAAGAAGCAGATGTTCTTTTGGATCATGATTATGATGGCATCAAAGAACTTGACAATGCTTTGCCTCCGTGGTGGAAATGGGGCTTTTATATTACGGTGATCGTTGGTGTCATCTATCTTTTCCGTTTTCACATCACCAATTCAGGTCCTTCGCCACTCCAGGAATACGATAAGGAAATAGCAGCAGCTGCCAGACAACTGGAAAACTTTAAAAAGAATAATAAGGAAGCGTTTGATGAGAAAACCGTAACACTGGCCGATGAAAAGGGAATTGCTGAAGGCAAGAAAATTTTTGCAGGTACCTGTTTCCCATGCCATGGGAATAGCGGCGAAGGAAACGCGGTAGGGCCTAACCTAACTGACAATTACTGGCTGCATGGTGGTTCAATTGGAGAAGTGTTTAAGACAATCAACAATGGAGTTCCTGATAAAGGGATGCAGGCGTGGGGTAAAACATTTTCACCTACCGATGTGAGAAATATTACCAGCTATGTGTTATCATTACAGGGCACAAACCCACCCAACGCAAAAGCTCCACAGGGAAATTTATATGCGCCCTCAAAAACGTCGGATAGTCTTGTTGTAAAAAAAGACCCAACTCAAACCAAGGCCACCAGGTAGTCAACACAGGAATAGTGAAAAAACTGAATCATGGAAGTAAAAGACTTTAAAGAAGTAGTGGAGGAAAAAAAAGAATTCCTTGATCAGAGCTTCCGTGATTCAGTTGCCACCATTAATAACCAGGGAAGCCGGAATTATATATTTCCGAAGAAGCCTAAAGGAAGATTTTATAATCTCCGGACCATTGCCTCTCTCATTTATCTTATTGTATTCTTCACGCTACCCTTTGTTAAGATAGACGGGGAACCGCTGTTTCTCTTTAATGTAGTAGAACGTAAATTCATCTTCTTTGGACAAATATTCTGGCCGCAGGATTTTTTCATTTTTGCCATCGGTTTTCTGACGTTCATGGTCTTCATCATTTTTTTCACTGTCGTTTTTGGAAGAGTGTTTTGCGGCTGGGCATGCCCTCAAACCATTTTTATGGAAATGGTTTTCCGCAGGATCGAGTATTGGCTTGATGGCGATGCCAGCGAGCAACGCAAGCTGAAGGAAATGCAGTGGAATGCCTATAAGATCCGGAAGCGGGCAACCAAGGTGGTCGTGTTCTATTTTATTTCATTTATTATTGCAAATTTTTTTCTTGCTTACGTGATCGGCATGGATGACGTGCTAGCAATGGTAAAGCAGGGAATAGCTGCAAATCCGGTTACGTTTGTTTCATTGCTTGTTTTCTCTGCGGTGTTCTTTTTTGTGTATTACTGGTTTCGCGAACAGGTCTGCATTGTAGTTTGTCCGTATGGAAGGTTACAGGGCGTATTGCTTGATAAAAAGTCAATAGTTGTTGCTTATGATTATGTCCGCGGTGAACCAAGAGGAAAAATAAAAAAAGAGAAAGGCCCTTTACCGGAAAATGGAGATTGTATTGACTGTGCCGCGTGTGTAAGAGTGTGTCCAACCGGCATTGATATCAGGAATGGAACTCAGCTTGAATGTGTGAACTGCACAGCTTGTATTGATGCATGCAATGCAATAATGGATAACATCGGTCGTGACAGGGGATTGATACGTTATGAATCGGAGGAGAACATAGCTCACAGTAAGAAAACCAGGTTCAATTGGCGTATTGCCGCTTATTCCTTTGTGTTATTGCTGCTGACAACAGCGCTGGCCGTAATGCTTCTAACAAGGGATGACGTGGATGCAAGAGTAGTAAGAACTGCCGGTCAAATGTTCCAGACCCTGCCTGATGGCAGAATTGGTAATTTATACAATATTAAGCTCGTAAATAAAACAAGAAAGGAAGTTCCCGTGAGAATGCAACTTGAGAATATAAAAGGAGATATCGAAATAGTTCAAAAAAATATGACCGTTCCTAAAGAGTCGTATTTCCAGACTTCATTCTTTGTAAAAATTAACAGGCAGCTGATAGAAAAGAGAAAAACACCAATCGTGTTAGGTGTGTACCAGGGCGATAAAAAAATTGAGACCA
Organism: Chitinophagaceae bacterium; assembly: GCA_025929635.1. Taxonomy (GTDB): domain Bacteria; phylum Bacteroidota; class Bacteroidia; order Chitinophagales; family Chitinophagaceae; genus VBAS01. The sequence goes on along the minus strand of JAICPX010000111.1, from coordinate 2,352 downwards.
TTAAAACAACATTCCTGGGACCAGGACTTTAAAGCATTTTATATGAAACTATCGTGGGGATACATCATTTTGTCCGGCTACCTCGTATTTGTCGCGGGGATCGTATTTCTTGTTTATAAAGCAAGCAGCCAGAAATTCGATCTGGTAACACAAGACTATTACGAGCAGGAATTGAAGTACCAGAATATTATCGATCAATCGGCAAATACTGCGGCGCTTTCCGCTCCGCTTCATGTTGAAAGGTCAGGCAGCCGGCTCCAGGTCGGGTTTCCCGCTGAGATGAAGGATAAAAAAAAGACAATTGACTTTTATCTCTATTACCCGGCTGATGCAAAAAGAGATTTTAGAAAAGTTATAGAAACACAGGGCAATGAATTGATACAGCCGTTGCCGGACGCCATGAAAGGCCTGTACCAGCTTAAACTTTCGTGGGAGGTCGAGGGAGTAAAATATTATTTCGAAAAGAAACTATTTTTTTGATGCCGGTCAGTACTGAATTGATGGGATCTGCTTTTGTACTGGGACTTGCAGGAAGTCTTCATTGCATTGGGATGTGCGGACCGTTGGCACTATCCTTACCGGTATCGCACAACAATAATTTATCACGCATTTCAGGTGGATTAATTTATAATAGCGGCAGAATTGGCTCTTATACGTTGATGGGCCTGGTATTTGGATCGATCGGTAATTTAATCATTGCCGCTCAATGGCAAAACAGTTTGTCTATTGCATTGGGAATAGTTATACTTATTTATCTCACAATTCCCAGGAGATACTTTCATGTTACTGCACCTGGTGCGCTGGGTAAACCATTTGTGTTGGTGCGCCAACAATTGGGTAAATTATTTCATTCCAGAAAGCTGAGTTCGTTATTTTTTATAGGTGTATTGAATGGATTTCTTCCTTGTGGTCTTGTTTACTTAGCCCTGAGTTCATCTATTATAGCGGCAAGTCCATTGAATGGAGGTCTGTTCATGTTATCCTTTGGAACTGGAACGCTTCCCTTAATGTTTGCAACAGTGCTGATGGGGAATTACCTGAATCAATCCTTGCGTCGAAGGATGCAACGTGCAGTCCCACTTTTACTTTTTGTGATGGCTGCTTTGCTGATACTTCGCGGGATGAATTTGGGAATTCCTTTTGTCAGCCCGGAATTTGGCGGGCATCAACATGACGTTATTGAGTGTCACTGAGATTCCTGAGCCATAGAGATCCCGCCGGCAACAATCCTGCTGTTCGATAATTTTCCACATATTAACATAATGACTGCAACAACTAAGACGTTATTGACATCGTATTTATATTTGTCGCTAATCAAACCCTTTAAATGGTTCCAAAAGGAAAACTTATAGCAATTGGTGGAGCAGAAGATAAAGGCACAGATCTTGAGACCGGGGAAATTCATCGCAACAATCTTAATTTTTTTGAATTAGGTATCCTGCGTCGCGTGGTAGAAGAAGCCGGCGGGACCAACGCAAAGATCGAGATCGTCACAACAGCATCGACAATACCTTTCGAAGTTGGGGAGCATTATCGCAATGCTTTTGGAAAGATCGGCTGCATGAATGTCGATATCATGCATATCCGCACGAGACAGGATACATTAAATCCTGAGTATTTGAAACGCGTGATGGAATGTGATGCCGTGATGTTCAGCGGTGGAAATCAATTAAGATTAAGTGTGACGGATGGTGGGACTGAGTTTCTCTCTATCATGAAGAAACGGTATTTGCACGAGAGTTTTGTGATCGCCGGCACTTCCGCAGGTGCCATGGCGATGAGCAAAACGATGATCTATGAAGGCAATGCCACCAGGGCGCATTTAAAAGGTGAAGTGAAGATCACAACGGGTCTTGGTTTTATTGATTCAGTGATCATTGATTCCCATTTTGAGAAACGCGGAAGATTTGGCAGACTGGCCCAGGCCGTGGCAACCAATCCAAGTCAGATTGGAATTGGATTGGGTGAAGATACCGGTATGTTGATCACTGAAGGAAATAAGATGGAGGCAATTGGAAGTGGTTTGGTTGTGATTATCGATGGGCATGACATTCTCCATAGCAATATTGCCGATATTCCCGACGGTAACCCTATTTCCATTGAAAATTTGAAGGTCCATTTTTGCGAAAAAGGAAATGGTTATGTCCTTGGTGATAGAAAATTCTTAATGGAAATAAGTGACGGAGCAGTGGTCAGGAAGAAGGTGGATGTCGAGTGAGGTCGGAAGTCGGAAGTCGGAAGTCGGAAGTCGGAAGTCGGAAGTCGGAAGTCGGAAGTCGGAAGTCGGAAGTCGGAAGTCGGAAGTCGGAAGTCGGAAGTCGGAAGTCGGAATAAAAGGGGACATTCAAGTTA
>JAICPX010000166.1 GCA_025929635.1 Chitinophagaceae bacterium | reverse complement strand
TCGCTGGCATATTCCTGATGCTGTCTATTTTAACTATGATATTAGAGTGACCATTCAGCAGATCGGTGGTTGGATGAAAGAGGATATGAAACGATTACAACAGCGTGGCGCCAATTTCAAATCGGTTACTGTTGATGGGCCAAAAGGATTTTACAGGTTAATGGACATGGATAACCCACCATCACTTACAGATCCTTCGTTTCCGGACGGCTGGGTAAATTTTTACAGGATAGATGACTATTCTTCTGTCAGTTACTTCTATTTGGATAAACCTTCAGGTACTCTTCCGTCATTACCATCGATTGATATTCGTGTCAGGGCTGTTAAATAAACATTTTCATGATCAAAGTGCTGCTTTATATTTTTTGCCTGCTAGCGACTGTTACTTCAATTGCGCAGCGATCCTATGAATTTTATTCTCCTGATTCTACGCTCCGACTACAAATAAGAACAAAGGATAAACTTTCCTGGACCTTATATATGGGTAAGGAATTGCTGACCCAATCATCATCTGTCGACCTGCAATTAGCAAATCAGAAAAGCTTATCAGGTAAGCTTGCTGTTGCTTCTCACAAATACAGTAAGGTAAATGAAACGATCACAGTTCCCGTTCCTTATAGAAGAAAGACCATTCCTGATAACTATGTCCAGCTTGAGTTAACATTGAAAGAGCCTTTTACGATCCAATTCAGATTATATAATGACGGAATGGCTTACCGGGTAGCTACAAGATTCAAAGATTCCATCATTGTCGAAAATGAAAATGCAACATTTGAATTGGATGAAAAGGCTGATGTGTGGTTTGCCCATATGGATAAGCGCCAACACGTAGATCGTTTCCATACAAGTTTTGAAGCGATCTATAAAAAGCAGGCATTGACGGCTATCGCGGATACGATGCTAACCTACTCTCCTGTTACCGTGTCTTTGCCCAATGGATATCATCTCGCTTTTTCGGATGCCAATCTTTTTGATTATCCCGGTTTGTTCCTGGAAAAAAAAGGAAATGCTTTGCAAGGGAAGTTTGCTCCATATCCTGCCAAAGAAAAATTAATGAAAGGAGAATTTCCTCAATACATTGTTGAAGAGAGAGCTAACTATATCGCTAAGACAAAAGGAACAAGAATGTTACCCTGGCGGGCAATACTGGTTGCAAAAAAAGATACCGACCTTCCCGATAATGACCTGATTTGGTTATTGGGTGATAAATCAATAATCGCCGATCCATCCTGGATCAAATATGGAAAAGGCACTGATGAATGGATCATCGGGATCAATTTGTTCAATGTTCCATTTAAAGCTGGGATAAATACAGCCACCTATAAGTTTTATATTGATTTTGCCAGGCAATTCGGATTTGACCAGGTAATGCTTGACGCCGGGTGGAGTGATGTAAAAGATCTTTTTAAGATCAATCCCGATGTTGACATGAATGAACTGGTTGCCTATGCAAAGCAAAATAATATACGATTAATGTTGTGGACGCTTTGCGCTACGCTTGACAAACAATTGGACAGTGCATTGAAACAATTCAGTAAGTGGGGCATAGCTTCCATCATGACCGATTTTATGGATCGTGATGACCAGAAGATGGTAAATTTTTATCATCGTATTGCAAAAGCCTGTGCTGATCACAAGATATCGGTGATGTTTCATGGCGCTTTCCCCCCAAAAGGATTTAACCGTACATGGCCAAACGCCATCACACAGGAAGGCGTATTGGGAGCAGAATGGAATATCTGGAGTGAATTGTGTACACCGGAACATAACGTGGCTATCGCATATACAAGAATGTTAGCCGGACCATTGGATTATGAACCTGGTTTATTATTAAATGCACAAAAAGACCAGTTCAGACCGATCGGTAAAAACCCAATGAGTATTGGCACAAGATGTCACCAATTGGCGATGTTTGTTGTTTACGATAGTCCATTGCAGATCTTCAGCGGGAATCCAAGCCAGGGATTAAAAGAACCTGAGTTTATGAAACTGCTGGGAAGCATTCCAACAACCTGGGATGAAACAAAGATCCTGGATGGGAAGATCGGCGAGTATATTATCACGGCAAGAAAAAAGGGTACGGATTGGTTTATCGCCGCATTAAACAATAGCGTGGCAAGGGATATTATAATAAAGTTTGATTTTTTAAATGATGGAAACTTTAAAACAACAATTTGTAAAGACGGGGTGAATGCACATAACTACGGCGCCGATTATGAGTTGACGGAAAGAAATCTTAATAAAAATGATAGCCAGGAATTTCACTTAGCTCCGGGCGGAGGCTTTTTTTTGAAGCTGGAAAAACATTAAGTAAGTCAAAACATCAATATTCAAATTCATAGAACAGCTACTCTTGTTTATTTTTATCCTTCCAGTCTTTGAAATGAGAACTAAAAATTATCATGATTATGAAAAAACTTTCGACGGCTTGTCTCTCCCTCCTATTTATAACGGTTATTTATTCCCAGCAAGCTTATATTGATTCAGCGCTTATACCAATACCCTTTCTCCATTATCAGCAAGAATACAATTTTGATAAAAGCACAAACCCGGAATTATGGAATAAGCAGACACATGGTTTGCATGTTTCATTTGCTTCAACTGATGAGTCTTACTTCAGGACAGAAGTTCCCGCAATAACTGAAACGCAAAAATGGGTTTCTTCCGGATGGAAAGGCGAACGTTTGAATGTGATGTTGCTGGTTTGGTCCCCGGATACAATTGAACAGGTACGAGTATTGTTTAATGACCTGGAAGCAGCAAATGGAACGACGATCAGGAAAAACAATTTAAAAGCACAATTGGTTCGTTATGTTGTTTCAAATTATCCGTACGGTGCAAGAGAAGTTACTTGTGGGGTGGGCCCGGTTGATAAAGCGTATTTAATGCCCGACCGGCTGGAATCATTAGACCGGTTTAATCTGCCCGGGAGAACAGTAAGACCTGTTTGGCTTTCATTGGACATACCGTCAACTACTTCGCCCGGAATATACAAAGGTGAAGTTGAAGTGAGATCTGCAAAACAAAACTTCACACTGCCACTCGAGATCAAAGTTCAAAACCTGTCGTTGCCTAAACCGCATGATTGGACATTCAGACTGGATCTGTGGCAAAACCCATGGGTAATTGCTGAATATTATAAAGTAAAGCCCTGGAGTGATGAACATAAATCGTTACTCAAAAAGCATTTGAAATTATATGCCGATGCAGGAGGAAAATTCATTACCACCTATGCGGTCCATTCTCCGTGGGCCGATAATTCCTACATGATCGAAGGAAACATGCTGGAATGGATAAAAAAGAAAGATGGCAGCTGGCGATTTGATTACAACATCTTTGATCAATACATTAAGTTGGCGATCGATGCGGGTATCGACAAAGCAATTACAATTTACACCCCGATTCCCTGGGGTGACCGGTTTCGTTATATCGATGAAGCAACCGGTAATTATATCACGGAACAATGGCAGGCAACTTCTGATGTCTTCAAAAAAAACTGGAATGTTTTCTTAACCGATCTGAAGAAACACCTTGAAGCCAAAGGCTGGATGAGTAACACCTATCTCGGTATTAATGAAAATGCGATGGAGCAAACACTCTCTGCTATTAAAGTGATAAGAGATCATTCAAAGCAATGGAAGATAACCTATGCCGGTGACTGGCATCCTGAACTTGATCAGCTGCTTGATGATTACTCCTGTGTATTCTATAAAGAACCTTCCGTGAAGGATATAAGTAATCGCGCTGCAAAAAAACAAACTTCAACTTATTATATCTGTTGCACACCGGCGTTCCCAAATACATTTGTTTTTTCACCACCTGTTGAAGGTCGCTGGTTAGGATGGTATACAATCGCAAAAGGTTATGATGGTATGTTGCGATGGGCGTATGATGCGTGGCCCGCAGATCCTGTTCGTGATGCACGGCATTTATTATGGCCTGCCGGCGATTCGTATATGATCTATCCGGGTGCTGAATCAAGTATCCGATTTGAGAAAATGAGAGAAGGAATAGTTGATTATGAAAAAATTAAGATTCTTAGGAAAAAAGTAGCCGCTTCGAATAATGTCGACGCAAAAAAATTATTGCGGGAATTAAACCAGCACCTGCAATTATATGTCTCGGAAAAAGAATTCAATAAGGAAACGCTGAAACTTGATTTGCAAACAGGAAAGAATATATTAGATCAATTAAGCGAAAGATTCAGAAACTGAGTAATTAAATTATGCGAGCAAGATCCTTTTCGTTTTTTGCACTACAGGCTTTTGTGTTCCTGTGTTATGGACAAACTTCAAAAGTAACAGTCAAAGAATACGATGAATACATTCTTACTCATCTATTAGTGCCAGCGGGCCCCATTCCTACCGCATTTGATCCAAATGGTGTATATCCTTACGTGAGCTATTCGCAGACATCGGATCGACCTGTCCCAAAAAAATATCATTTTATTGTTCTGGAGAACGATCATGTAAAAGCAACCATATGTCCCGACCTTGGTGGAAAAGTGTATTCATTAGTTCACAAACCCTCAGGTAAAGAAGTTTTATACGTACCTGATGTGATCCGGTATACAAGGATATTGCCGCGGTTTTATTTTATTGCTGGCGGCATAGAAGTTAGTTTTCCCATCTCTCATTCGCCTACTCAAAATGAAACTGTTCTTTATAAGATGGATAAAACAAAAGACAGGATCTATGTAACCTGTGGTGAAAGGGAATTGCGATTTGGCATGCAATGGTCGGTCGAGTATTCCCTGGGCATCAATGATCGTTTTTTGACACAACGTGTAGTGTTTCATAACCCCGGCAAGGATGCATATCCCTGGATGTCATGGTCAAATGCTGCTTTACCAGCCGCGGCTGATACAAAGTATGATTTTCCAAAAGGAAGGGTTTTATCACATTCATCAAAAATCGATTCTATTGATTGGGAAAAGCAGGGTCCAAAAACGGAATCAGAGATCAAAGAAATGACCGGTTATTTCTGGAGAACAAAAGATGCAAATGCATTTGGTGCATTCACCCCTTCCCTGGGAACCGGTCTTTATCATATTGCCGACGAAAAAATTGCTGGCGGAATAAAACTCTGGAGTTATGGAAACGATAGTGTATGGTCAGTATTAAGCACGGCTAAAGAGCAGCGTTATATCGAAATACAGGGCGGGCCGATCGGTGATCAATCGATCAAGCTTGAAATGCAACCTGGACAAACAAGGTGGCATGTTGAGTACTGGATTCCTACGGATAAACAAATGAATATTTATGACTTAAAAGTTCATGCGATGCACCCTAGACCGATCAAAGACATTCCATTATTTAATTGGGCAAGAAAAGAAGAAGTGAGAGAATGGGAAACATTGATCAATGCCTACAAATCAAAAAAGACAATGACCGGGAAAGCGCCGGACGTTCACCGATCAAACTGGCCTCCCTCGGGAATGGAAAACCTGGATGAACCATTTAAAATGGCGATCAACAATTCAACGGGAGAAAATAAAACAAACTGGAAATTTTATTACGGGACCTGGCTCGCGGGGCGTGGAAATTCCGAAGAGGCGATAAAAATACTTTCGCAAACCGATCTCGGAATTGCAAAAGCATTACTTGCAAGATTATTGAAGCAAAAAGGGAATATGAATGGTGCCAAAAGAGCTTTTGAAGAAATTAAAGAGAAGTGGCTACAACTGCATCCGCAGGTAGTCATTGAAAGAGATAAAGTGCTTCGCAATATTGGTAAACAAACTATTCCTGAAAGAGAATCCTGGCTGTCACAGGTTGAAGCATTAAAAGATGAATGGGTGATCGAAAGAACCATCCAGTTATTGATCGATAAAGAAGACTATGAAAAAGCAAAAGACCTGCTTCTTTCTACAACCTTTCAAAAGGTACATCAGACCTATACGCGAACAGGATTGTGGATGCAGATCAGTGAGAAATTAAAGATTCCTTTTGAACCTGTTCCACCTCAATTAGGGGAAGACAGGTTGGCAAGATTTGGGGCTTACCGGGAATTTGAGTAATTGGTTCTCACAGATTTCACAGATTTGCGCAGAAAAAAAAATCAGCGAGAATCTGTGTAATCGTGAGAGAAAAAATTAGCAATGACGAACACTAATCGGCCTTCACTATTGGGCAAGTGGATGAAAGATCATTAGATGCAAACGGCTCCAAAAGTGTGATCGGCAAAGCTTAGGTTACAGACTCGGGCATTGGGGCATGCTGAACATTGATAATAATCCGGTCGAAAACTCGATTCGTCCTGTGGCGCTTGGCAGAAAAATTATCTCTTTGCGGATCACATGAAGCTGCCAGGAGAAGCGGCATGCTGTACAGTTTACTCGGAACTTGTAAAATGAATGACACTGAACTTTACGCCTGGCTGAAAGACGTATGGAGTCGAATGCCTTCACATTCTATCAACAAAACACACGAACTCCTGCCACATAGCTACGAAAATGTGTCGCTATAAAGAAATTTTGATCGAATCTTTGAGGGGTAGTTGGTCGAAGGGATACGAAACACTTGCCAAAAAATTAAATCTGAATAAATCAGAGATCAGCAGGCTCGAAATTGGTAAAAGAGAAGCTAAACTTACAATGCTGAAAAAAATCGCACTTGAAATTAATGTTACAGTTTCCTCATTGCCGGACGAGTAATAAAATAAAAAAAACGACCCCCCTAGTATACATAAGCAGTCAGAATAATTTTGGGAGGTCGCTTTTATTTTCACCTTGCCTGCCCGGTAGGATTACCCGGCGGGCTCCCGATCAGATCGGGATAAAACCAACTATGTTAGCTAGACAACGCTAATTTTCCTTTCGCTGCTTCAATTTTCCTAACCATACAGGTTTTCCCTGGATCCGCCTTCCCAAAAACATTATTCCGACGAAAATAAAGAAGAAAGGACCCAGGAAACCGAGTATAGCCACCCATTTTGTCCCGTAGAATTTGGTCATGGGGCGTCTTAGCCGCTCCGCGATCAGGTACATACTGGGCACCATCATCAGCGTAAGAAAAAAGGAGAACATGAGACCGAAAATGATTGTCCACGACAACGGCCCCCAGAAAACCACGCTGTCGCCGCCAAAGAAAATATGGGGCTGTAAACGCTGAAATAAGGATACAAAATCAATATTGAATCCCACCGCCAGCGGCAATAAGCCCAGGATAGTAGCGACTGCCGTCAATAAAACAGGAATGATCCTGATCTTTCCTGCCTGTATGGCCGCTTCCCTCGTCGGCATTCCCCTTGACCTGAGTTCATCAGTAAATTCTATTAACAGAATTCCGTTCTTGATAACGATGCCCGCCAGGCCCACAATACCCACGAGTACCATAATAGTGGCGATTGTCATTCCGGTAATCGCATAACCCAATAATACGCCAATCACCGAGAAAAATATTTCAGTAACAACAATGAATGGCTTGCTCATGGAATTGAACTGCAGTACAAGTATCAAAAAGATAAGACCAATTGCAATGATGAATGACATTACTAAAAACTCATTGGTTTCTTTTTCCTGCTCGCTTTGTCCGCTTAGCCTGATGTCTACATCTGGTGGAATTTTTGTTATCTGTTTGAATTCATCAATTTCTGACTGGAGGTCGGCATTCACTTTAGCCACCATGGTGGGGTCAAATACGTTACTCTGTAGTTGAATTGTCCGCTTTACATTCTTTCGTTTTACGCCACCCGTTGTATTGGTAAAATCCACTGTTGCAACAGCACTGATCGGTATGGATTTTACCTTCATGGTGTTCATGTCCATGAATGTGATCCGCATGTTCATCAGGTCAGTTGTATTATTCCGAAGCAGGTCACTGTACCGGAGTTGAATCTTATATTCATCCTCCCCCTCCTTTAGCTTACTTATTTCTTTACCAAAAACTGCTGTTCTTATTTCCATTCCTATTTGCCCCGTGCTCAAACCTTCAAGCATTGCTTTTTCCCTGTCTACGTTAATTGTTATTTCAGGATTGTTAAGATCCACATCAGCCTGCAGGTTTTCAATTCCATTGATCCTGTTTGTATCAAGATAATTCAACAGTTCTGTAGCCGTTGCAGCGATGCTCCTGAAATTATCGCCTGTTACCTCGATATTGACGGGTGGCTCGGTGGGTGGCCCCGCGTCTTCCTGCGCTACTTCCACACTGACACCGGGTATTCCTTTCACCTGGGTTCGAATTTCATCCATGAACGGCCGGGTTTTTTTGCCTTCTCTTTTTTCATACTCCACAAAGGAAACTTGTATCCTTCCAAGATTGGACTGCACACTCCGGTTATTGTCCCGCGGGTTATTGGCACTCACAGCAATATTGGTAATGATACTCTCAACAATACCGCCGGGTTTTTCAGGGAGTTCATTTTCTAATACTTTGTAAACTCTTTTTTCCAGTAAATGAGTGACGCTATCGGTATATTTTACATCTGTACCAATTGGCATTTTTACATACACATAAATAAAATTGGGATCGCCGCTTGGAAAAAATGTTTGCTTATTTCCCCTAAGCATCAGGAATACAACCGAAAGAATAAAAATACCAAAAAGAGAAATGAACGTCATTACCGGTCGCCACCCTTTCAACACCCAGCGAAGCATTTTTTCATAATTATTCATCAGTCCTGGCAATACTTTCTGCTGGAATCCATAAATCATACCTTTTAAAAAGAAATTATTTAGAAGAATAAGCAGCCAAAGGAAGAGAATGAAATTCCCAAATCCATGAAGCCTATACTTCTGTACATTAATTTCTACCAGGGATGCTTTAATATCTGTGGTTGTACTTGCACCCATAGCAAATCCAACGAGATGTAAGAAAATCCCCAACAAAAGCATCGCCCAAAACCACCATTTTCTGAATATTGCTCTTTTAGGTTTTTCATACTCTTTTCCCTCTGGCCTCATGAAACTAACAGCAAACACCGGGTTAAAAATAAATGCAACGATCAATGAAGCTGCCAGTGTAAGAATAAGAATGGTCGGCAGGTAGATCATGAATTTGCCTATTAAACCTTTCCAGAAAAGCAAAGGAAAGAAAGGCGCCAATGTTGTGGCAGTACCGGCTAATACGGGAACAAAGACCTCACCGGCCGCTTCCTCGA
>JAICPX010000221.1 GCA_025929635.1 Chitinophagaceae bacterium | reverse complement strand
TCCGGTACTTTGTTTGGCGACATGTTCCGCACCACTGAACTATTTATTCTTGAAAAGAATCTATTGAACCTGGGAACGCTGATCATTTCGCTGCAGTCATATAACTGGTTAAAAGATCACAAACATGTACCTGAGTTCTATATCCTCTTACTTTCAACATTGCTCGGGATGTTCTTTATGATCAGCAGTAATAATTTACTGATGTTTTACCTGGCTTTGGAGCTTTCAACGATACCACTAGCGGCACTGGCGAATTTTGATTTAGAGAAACGTCGCTCATCCGAAGCTGCTTTCAAAATGATCATTTCATCGGCCTTCTCATCAGGTTTATTATTGTTTGGCATTTCAATGATGTATGGAACTACGGGCACATTAAGTTTTACAGAATTACCAGGACACCTGGATGGAAACCCATTACAAATATTTTCTTTCATCCTGCTGATTGCGGGATTTGGCTTCAAGATTTCTGCAGTACCGTTTCACTTATGGACTGCCGATGTGTATGAAGGCTCACCGGTTTCGGTTACATCCTATTTATCTGTCATATCAAAAGGGGCGATATTGTTTGTGCTTGTTTCTGTTTTGTACAATGCGTTTGCTCCCTTGAGTGAAAGCTGGTACAACATGCTCTTTCTTATTTCCGTACTGACAATGATCATTGGAAATTTATTTGCATTGCGACAAGAGAATATGAAACGCTTCCTTGCTTTTTCGTCGATTGCGCAGGTTGGTTTCATATTGATCGGTATTACTGGTTTTTCTGCCGAGGGCAGCGCCTCCGTAATATTTTTTGTAATGGTATATATCTTTTCTAATCTTGCCGCTTTTGGCGTTATCAATTTAGTCAGCGCAGTAACGGTAAGAGAAAACATAAGCGACTATAAGGGCTTTTACAAAACAAATAAAGGGTTAAGCTGGGTATTGGCGATCGCATTGTTCTCATTAGGGGGTATTCCACCAACAGCAGGCTTCTTTGGCAAATTCTTTTTGTTGTTGGCCGGGGCAGGCAGAGGAAATTATTTACTGATCACCATTGCGGCATTGAACATGGTAATATCATTATATTATTATCTAAAAGTGATCAAAGCAATGTTCATGGATGCAAATGATAACCCAATCGAAAAAGTACAAACAGGGTGGTCACCAAGATTGGCAATGATCATTTGTATCGGGGGGATTATTATAACAGGATTGGCAAGCGGGGCTTATCAGTATATTCATTCGCTGGTAAAATAACCAGCAACCAGTAACCGGGAACCAGATTATGGCTATCAATAAGAATCATGAATTTGAAGATTTAGGTGGAGTAAAATGCGCCATCGTGGAAAAGAATGCATCAAAGGAACGTGTTGCATTACTAAAAGACCTTCTTGAGCATAACGGTTTTGAAGTTGTTGTTGTCGCTTCACCTCCACCCAAAGCCGCGGCTCCTCCAAAACCTGTGGCACCTGTGGATCCAACTGCTCAACCTCAGCCTCAACCTCAACCTCAACCTCAACCTGAAGTCCCTCCCCCGCCGCCGGAAACATTCACCATCGGAGTAACCAATCTTTCCTTCAATCCAACCAATGCTATCTTTGGCCGGTTGTTAAAAACAAGGGATGGGCATATCGTCACGCAGGCGTATTGGTATCAAAAAGACGCGATAAGTCATGACGATATCCCTTATTACGAGCAAAAACTTTGACTCTTTATTATGGAAGTAAAAAACTTGTTTGATCCCCTGGTTAAGCAGGAGATCATCGAACGTATCAACAAACTCACCCCGCAAACAAAACAGCTTTGGGGTAAAATGAGTGTATCACAAATGCTGGCACATATTCAAATGCCGATCCGTATTGCTTATGGCACACATAAACCAAAAGGAAGCTTTTTATTAAGGCTGATTGGTCCCATGTTTAAAAGCAAATTGTGGGATGAAACACCTTATAAGCAAGGCTTACCAACCGACCCAACCTTTATAATGACCGGCGGTGAAAGAGAATTTGAGAAAGAAAAGGCAGCGGTGCTGGAGCTGCTGAATAAATTCAACAGCGAGAACCTGGTTGGTGAGCAGCACCCGGTATTTGGAAAGCTTACAAAAGAGAATTGGAGCAAAGCAACGTGGAAGCATCTTGATCATCATTTGAAACAGTTTGGGGTTTGATTTTCCTTCACCTGAAAAAGTCCTCAATGGGAGGTATTAGATATTGGATACTGGATACTGGATACTGGATATGGGAATACCATTGAATGGAAAATATCTTAGTATCTAATATCCCAATATCCAATATCATTCTATACTTGCCGGGCTTCATTCTCAAAAGTAAATGGGAAATCATTTCTACACATTGTAGTATGATTATTGCAATTGCTTAAAAAAAGGTTTATGGAAAATAAACGTAACGAAGCAACAATCAACAGGCCTGAAGGCGACCGTGTCCTTGATGCTCCTTATGTCTTTATCAATATCCCCGACTTCATCCGCCAGTTAAAAAGCGAAGAAGCCTGGCAAAAAAATGATCGCAACGGTATCACTGTTTTCAAATCGGGAAGGGTTACCATGGTATTAACCTGTCTGCACGCAAGGGCTATAATGCACGATGTGTTAGTCGATGGAATATTTACCATCCAGGTGCTTGAAGGGGTCATTCGTGTAAGAACTCCGGATGGCGAAGTAGATATGCAGGCCAACCAGGTGATAACCTTCCATCAATTAGTTGATCATTCTATCGAAGCAATGATGGATTCTGTTTTGCTGTTTACCAATAATAGCTCTGAAGTTCATGATGAGCTCGACCATGTACTATGAGTTTGGCGCTTTCGGAAATAGTGCAGAACAAGATCCGCAATGAAGGCCCGATAAGTTTCCGTGACTTTATGGAAATGGCGCTCTATTATCCTGAACTTGGTTACTACAGTTCCATAAATGAAAAATTTGGTAAGGGCGGTGATTATTTCACTGCTCCCCTTTTTTCAAATATATATGGGAATATTATTGCAAGGCAATTGGAAGAGATGTGGCACCTGGCCGGCAAAAAGGAGTTCACCGTTGTTGAATATGGCGCCGGGTCCGGTGCCTTATGTGCAGATATCCTGGATCATTTACAGGAGAATAGGCCGCTCTATAAGGATCTACTCTATTGCATCATAGAAAAAAGTGATTCCCTTCGTGAAAAACAAAAAAAGTTTTTTTCGGGTTTACCAATTTTTCAAAAGATCCAATGGCTTTATTCGATCGATGAAATCTCAGCATTTACCGGTTGTGTACTGGCAAATGAAGTGCTCGACAATTTTTCCGTGCATAAAGTGGTTATGAAAGAAAAAGAGTTGATGGAAGTTTTTGTTGATCATAGTAACGGGTTTATCGAAGTATTGAAACCTGCTACAGCCAATTTGAAAGAATATTTTACCGACCTGGATGTGGAATTGCCAGGTGACTTTTGCGCGGAAGTAAACCTGGAGGCGATCGAATGGCTGAAATCAATTTCAGCGTCATTAACAAAAGGGTTTATCATTACAATTGATTATGGCTTCCCTTCCTCTGAGTTATATCAATCATACCGTAGTCTCGGAACCATAGTTTGCTATTACAAGCATGCTGTCAATGACCTCCCCTACTCAAACATCGGCCAACAGGACATTACGGCACATGTAAATTTTTCAGCGCTTGATCTGTGGGGAACCCGGAGTGGATTGATGAATTGCGGCTTTACCACGCAATCCCAATTTCTATCCGGGCTGGGGTTGACAGAATATTTGAGAAAACTGGAACTGAAACAGAAAAACGATTTTGATTTCAGAAAAAAGTTGATGCTTTTGCATACGCTAATGGTGTCAATGGGTAAAAAATTCAAAGTGCTTATTCAGCAAAAAGGTTTCCAAAAGCCAATGTTGTCTGGTTTACAATTTAGCCAACCACTGGTTTGACCTGTGCCACAATTTCAGGTTATTACAGCGGCATCATTTTTATGGCTGTACCATGTTATCTATTTTTTAATAATTAAAAAGAAAAAACATGTACTACAATCAGTCATGTGCCGCAAAAGGCAACTACGGAAATTCTGCAAGAACAGGATTTATCCGGTCAATGCAGCGAGCCGCTGTGAACATCTACAAAACTGACAACAGTTATGAAATGCTGGTGTTTGCACCCGGTCGTATCAAGGAACATTTTCATATCGATGTAAAAGGAAACGAGCTCACAGTTTCTTATACTCCACCGGATGGATTTCCCAGACCGGATTGGATCCTAAGAGAATACAGTCGTGGAGGATTTGTAAGGACTTTTACCTTAAATGAGAGTATTGACACTGCAAAGATCGCTGCAAAGTATACTGATGGAGTTCTGCAGATCAGTCTTCCGGTAATGGCAGGAAAGGAAAATGAGAAGAAAGAGATCGTGATCAATTAAAACTTGTCTTTTTTGAGATTGATACCGTTTCGCCTGAGGCCCATCGTGTGGACGCATCTTTTTTGTAAGAATATTAGAACACTGATGACACGGATCAGATGGATTTTCACCGCTTCCTTTCTCATTTTGGGAAACCGTTTGTCAGAAAACATGATATTCTTAGTTAAGCTGGCTTAGATAAATATGGACTTGTGTTGCAAAGCAGCATATTACATCCTATTGATCCTTCCACTCCGTGTCATCCGTGTTCTATGGTATTTGTGTACACAAGGTGGGCCCTGGGGCGAGGCGGTATTTTTTGAGACTTATGAAAGATCGATTTCTGTACCTTCTTTAGCTAAAGATGCGGGGGGAATCGTTCCTGCGCTTTTTTTAAATGAATTAAACATTTCATCAAGAAATGTATCTGTGTGAGAAGGGTCATGGTGAGCTAATAAAATTCTTTGTACCGCTGTTAATGAACCAAACAAACAAGCGTCGTTAATGGTCGAATGACCCCACCCTCTTTTGTGACTGTACTCTTCCGGGGTAAATTGAGAATCGTGCAATAAAATATCCGCACCTTCGGCAAGATCATAACCCGATATCCACCTGGATTCCTTTATGATCCCGTTGTTTCCCAGTGCCGGCTCGTGGTCCGGCAGAAATGTAAATACAGCATTACGATATGTAACCCTGAAACCAACAGTGGGTCCCGGGTGAATGATATAATTTGATTGAATAAGGAATGGACCTGCTTCAAACTGGCTGTTTCCTATTTCATGTAAAAAAAGTTTACAGGGAAGATCACGAAGAAGAACAGGGAACAATGGCGGTGAAAGATAACGACTCAGCCTTGAAAACAGTGACTGCGAACTGCTGGCCGGCCCCCATATATGAATTTCCTTTGTTGCATCAAACAATGGACTAAAAAAACCAAGCCCTTGTATATGATCGAGATGAAGGTGCGTCAGTAAGACGTCGATCCTTTGGTGCGATGGATAATTACTGCCACTCAATTGCCTGATACCGGTGCCGCCATCAAGTACCAGCACATAATCATCATGGGCAATCGTCACACATGATGTGTTGCCACCATAAATTTCTGTATCAGGCCCCGTAGTGGCGATCGATCCGCGTACACCCCACAATTTGATCTTCATTTTTCTTTTAATTTCCAGAAAATTGCAACCGCTCCTAAAAATTTTCCGGTACGACTGATAATCGGATAAGAAGTAACTGAAATATGTTGCCGCTCACCCTTTAAACTCTCGATGTAAAATTTCTTATGATGAGGATATTCATCCGTTAACGTTCTCACGAGGGGTAATTCTTCCGGGTGCAAAGGTTTCCCATGCTCATCTAATGGCTTAAAGACAGTTGACCATTCTGCTACCGGCATCTCTCCGGTTTCTTCAAATCGCTTCCCCAATACAGTTTCTGCAGGCTCATTGTAAAAAATGAGATTCCCATCTGTATCAGTGATAAAAACAGGAATGGAAAGACAATCGGCCAATTGGCGATTTAGGATTATTTCGATTTCATAACTGGCCATGATAATATTTTCAAACTGTGCTAATCTAAATGTAAGAAGAATAGTCCTGACTCAGCCAAGCGCCGGGAAATTTATCAGCGGCACAATTCTTTGATGATGCTTGTATGCCGGGGATATAATGCTGATAAAAGCTGTGCATCTGCCAATTCCAGGTCTTCAAACTCAAAACCGGGAGCTACAGTACAGCCTACAAAACAATATTCACTGCCTGGAGCCGGGCGACTGGCAAACCAACAGGTAGCCTGAACCACATATTGAAATTTTTGTCCTTTGCTGACATCATTCCCGAGAGTGATAATTTCCAGATCGCCGGTTTGATTGATTACAAAAACCTGCAACGGATCACCGATATAAAAATGCCAGCATTCATCACTCTTTATTCTATGAAAGGCCGAAAAATTTCCATCCTCTAATAAAAAATAGATGGCCGTTGAAAACACACGGTTGCCGCCGAACCGCTGAGGCAACGCAGTTGCGGGAATTGACTCCTTGCTTTTATACGATTGTTTATACCAGCCACCTTCCGGATGGGGTTGAAGATCGTACTGTGCAATAAGGTGTTCGATTTCTGACATAGAAGAATTATCAGGAGGGATTTGATGTACGGTTTCCATTTGCAAATTCATACAGCTTATTCACTATGTATTCCGCATCTTCAATGATCCCAAACAAAATTGGAGATTTCCTGCTGCGCATCCATGGATACCCGAGAAAATACAATCCGGGTATCTCTGCCAATCCTTCTTTTTGTATCAATTTCCTTTTGTCATCAACTACCGGCAGCTTTATATAACTAAGATCATGATCAAAACCAGTAGCCCAGATGATAGTATTAATATTCTCATCTTTTATATTGAGGGAAGTTACCAGGCTTGCGCAACTTGCATTTATATCCGGCAGATCAGCTTCATCAAAATGAGGAGGCGGAGCTGCTAATTTGTTTTTCTTAATGTATTCATCAATAGCTTTTTTGAGTTGTTGAGAAAATTCATCGGCAAATCTTATATGCTCAGCAGCATTGGATTCAAAGAATACATTTGCATCATCAATCTTAGCCAGTTTACCCAAAATAATTGCTCCTCTCTTTGCTATCGACTGCAAGCTCAACGCTGTTTTACCGTCACCTGTTCCTGAAACATGCGGGGGTTTCAGGTCAAGCAACCGGGGGTCTCCTATTTCTTCCGCTTTTACATCATAGAATTTTGCATCCTTTACCCAATAAAATATGTCCTGGCCGCGATACCAGCGCGGGATCCTTCCCACCTTACTGGTTGAAAAAAATACTTTCTTGCCGGCATTGACAAGGTCTTCAGTTATTTGAATTCCTGACTGTGCCCCACCTACAACCAATACGGCGCCCTCGGGTAACTGTTTTGCATTTTTGTATTCGCTTGTATGAAACTGTTTAATATCCCCGGGAACATTTTTCGCTAATGAAGGAATAATATTTTCATTGCAGGCACC
>JAICPX010000167.1 GCA_025929635.1 Chitinophagaceae bacterium | reverse complement strand
GAGTTGAATTTGAGAACTGATAATAAATGCCGTTAACAAATGACGCAGAAGGTATCAATGCCCCGTTCACATAGACATTTGTCGACAAATTTTTTCGAATGATCCTGTAGAAATTCGTAGGCCGGTTGTAGCTCGGAACTGTCAGGTACTTCAACCCCCACGAACCGGTAGGATATAACTGTTGATATAAATTATCGGAAGTTCCTGCATTGCTGCATCCAATAGATATTTTACCGCTGCCTGAAAAAACAGCGATCCGCTTACATCCGCCGGCTCCTGAAGCAACTGATCTTATTATTGAACCGGTAAGATCAACTCCTGTTGTATTCCCAGCTGTTCCAAGCACCTGGAATATCTCGCCCTTATTAAGTGTTATCGAATTCGTGCTTCCCGCCGTCCATCCGTTTGTTGTGTTTGCAGCCGGTGTTATTTCAACAGTGGTATTATCTTCCACGGCTACGACAGTGATATAAGAATTTGAATTAGGTTCATTGGAGACCTGGGTAAAGTTCATCGAATAATATTCCTTACCTAACACAGGCGTCGGCAGACAAACAGTTGCGCCACTTACTGCATTTCTGGTAATATACGCGTATACTACCGAGTTTTTGTCCGTTGTTACCCTTATCGTTTTGCCAGTGTATAATCCCCCCGCAGTAAGCATATAGGTGGTGGGCACGGTAACTGAAACCACCTGCCCGGCCAAAATGCTCCCTGATTGAAGCGTTGCTGTACCAAAAATCTCAACAGAATAATTTGTGTTTACATCAGACGTAATATACAGCGTCATCGTGGGTGCCGGGGGAGTTTGCATACCCACATGGTAACTATAGGCGATCCAAAATTCCTTTCCTTTATTGGAAAAGTCCTGGCTGAATAATAAAGCAGGTACGGCAAAACAGACAATGCCGGTCAGCAGTTTCTTAAATAGTTTCATTTACCAATAGTCCTAAAGGTCCAGAAAGGTTTACAAGTTAATAAAAAGCCCTTAACAGGAAAAGGTTTAAGATCAGTTACTGGATCTTATTCACCGGAACTCTTGCGCCAGCGTTACCGGCAACCAATATCCTGTTTTCGATTCAATCTGATCGAATCTTCAGATCTCACAAAATCGGATAATTACGAACTCACCGCAAATGGCTATTCAAACAATCCCTGACCATTCATTGCCGAAATGTGGGAGACTGAATCTGGTCTCGTTAATAATCGATCGATTACATATATTAATAAAAAATGTAATGGGTATATTTAAATGAAATCAAATTTGCGATTACTTGTGTTGTTTGTTGATTTTCAATATTCAATCGCAGCAATAGGCAAAATGTCGCACCCTCCCTAAAATATCTAATAACCAGCTTTTTATAAAAGAAAATTTGTGTTTATAATTTTAGATAAACATATTTTCGTTATGGTTATTAACAGCTTATCAACAATTTGTTTAGCGCTAATTTTTTGCATAATCCCAGATCCTGAAAAACCTTTAAATACTAATTTAATTGGCAATGCTAATTACCTGCAATTCAGCCTCATTCTTTAAACAAATGTTGAAACGATGAAATTCAAGCGGAGGAAGGTGGCTGGAAGAGTCCTAAAAAGCATCAGCTTATATTAAAAGAAAATCAGCAACAAAAATTGATAGTTGTTGAAAAAATAATGGCCAAAAAAAATCCCCATCCTGCCTGAGGCGAGACGGGGATAAAGAATTTTCACTGAGTTTTTGCGGGGGGTGGAGCATGGATATTTGGAGCTTTATTGGGTCCCCCATCCTCCGGCTTCTTGCAGGTTTTTGGAAGTCGTTTATAAGCATCTTCCGTAGCCGGGATATCATCGGCATCGTAACCACAATTGGCGATTGCCGTTTTTATTTCTTCGATATTTATTCTGTCCGTAAGATGTTTTACAGTTACATTTTTCTGACGCCAATTGCCCAGCACGTAGGTAACGCCATCATGTCTTTTAAGATAAGGCTCGATCCTGGTTTTGCAGTCTTCGCAGCCAATAGTCGGTGTTTTGATCCTGGCGGTCTGGGAAGCTTTCACCTGGGCCGTAGAAACCAATGCAGTGCCGCTAACTGCCAGTAGTCCGAGAAATATTTTCTTCATTAAAATCGATTTGAGGCAAATTACTAAACTCCTTTCCACCCTGCCGGGTCAGTTTGCCATTTTAACAAAATATCCAGGTGATCAGACGATACGATCTGTTTTTCCGCTGCAAGCTGAATGAGCGTTGGATAGTCAGTTAGCGGGAAATATTTGATCCCAGCCCTGGAAAAAACCTCGGTGGCAATGGGAAAGCCGTAAGTGAATATGGAAACCATCCCCTCGATTTCAAGTCCAGCCTCTTTAAGCACATCGACTACCTGCAGGCTGCTTTTACCGGTAGAAACGAGGTCTTCAATGACAACTACCTTTTGGCCCCGCTCATAAAACCCTTCGATCTGGTTGCCAAGCCCGTGTTCTTTGGGCCTTGGACGGACATATATATAAGGCAACTTCAGTTGATCGGCAACCATGGCACCCCAGGCGATTCCAGCAGTAGCCACACCAGCCAGTAGTTCTGCGTCAGGAAACTTTTCAAATACTACATTACAAAGCTCAGACTTGATATAATCACGAATAAAAGGGAATGAAAGCACCCTGCGGTTGTCACAATAGATCGGACTCTTCCAGCCACTGGCCCATGTAAAGGGATTTTCGGGGTTTAGCTTTACTGCATTAACTTGAAGCAGTTTTTCAGCTACCACCTTTGCATCAGTCATGCGCAAATTTGATATTTGAAATCTGATATTTGAAATTTATTTATGTACATCAAGATCTATTTCGACGATAGGCCTCTCTTCCTTTGCGATGATGTAGATGCCACGCTTCAACCATATGTTCATCACGATGATGCAGTTTTTATCGACGAACTGAACTTACACACAATAAAAAGCATGATACACGAAATGGAAAAACCTTCAGTACATGCAGGCGTGTTTTTTCATAAAGATCTTGACGAATTAAAAACCGGGTTCTTTAAAAAATTTACCGTCGTAAAAGCAGGCGGGGGCTTCATACTAAATGAAAATAATGAAGTGCTGATGATGTTTCGCAGGGGAAAATGGGACCTTCCAAAGGGTAAACTCGATAAAAAAGAGACCATTGAGGAATGCGCCCTGAGGGAAACAGGAGAAGAAACAGGATTGAAAAACATTGAACTGATTGGGCCGCTCCTTACAACTTATCATACCTATCATGAAGGAACAAGAACTGTTCTAAAGGAAACAAAATGGTTCAGGATGAAAGTAAGCGGTGATCAGCAATTGACTCCTCAGGCCTCCGAACAAATTAGCAAGCTGGAATGGGTAACTAAAACCGACTTGCAAAAATACATGAAGAATTGTTTTCCTTCAGTCAAAGACGTACTCGGAGCAGGTTTCTCAGCCTGATGTCTTCTTTTTCATTATTGCCACAGTAAGCCGGCTTATACAAACAAGCTTTTCCTCTTCATTGGTAATTCGAATATCCCAAACATGGGTAGATGAACCTATGTGTAAAGGAGAACAAACTCCGTAAACAAAACCATGCCTTGCACTACGGATGTGATTTGCATTGATCTCAATTCCGACACAATAAAACGCTGCCGGATCAAGGATCAGGTATGAAGCAAAGCTGCCTAACGTTTCAGCCAGCACGCAGGAAGCACCCCCATGCAATAAGTCAAAAGGTTGTTTTGTACGATGATCGACCGGCATCCTGGCTTTTAAAAAATCACTGCCTATTTCGGTCCATTCAATCCCGAGGTATTCACTCATCGTTTCTTTGCCGACCGGTTGTATTTTCTCGAGTGTAATGTTTTTGTCAAACCATATTTTCATAATTACTGCTAAAGGGTTTTGGCAACTTCGGGAGGAAGGAAATGAGAAGCATCACCCCCGTTCTTAATAATATCCCTCACGATCGTGGAAGCAACCGATGTATACTTTGGCTCCCCGGTAAGAAAGATCGTTTCAATGGATTTATCGAGTGTACGATTTGCATCAGCAATTGTTTTCTCATATTCAAAATCGCTTACATAGCGAATGCCTCTCAAAATGAATTTAGCCCCTATTTTTTTGCAAAAATTTACAGTCAATCCCTCATAAACAGCACCCTCCACCTTTGATTCGTTCTTAAATATCGCTTTTACCCAGCCGAGTCTTTTCTCAGGAGAAAACATGGGCGCTTTTGACGTATTGATACCAATACCGACAACTATTTTATCAAACAATGGCAGGGCCCTTGTGATAATATCAACATGTCCGAGCGTAAGTGGATCGAAGGTGCCGGGAAAAAGACAGATGCGCATTGATTTTAGATTTCGGATTTGAGATTTTAGATTGTCACGGATCAATTCCGCAATCGTAAATCTAAAATCATAAATTAATTTTGACTTGCACGGTTTGATAACAGGTATAGCACTGCCATTCTCACGGCAACTCCATTCTCTACCTGATGCAAAATGATGGATTGTTTACTATCTGCAACGTCGCTATCAAGCTCTACTCCCCTGTTGATGGGTCCCGGATGCATTACCACTACATCTTTATGTAAGCTATCCAATAAATTTCTTTTTACACCGTAGGCGATGTTGTATTCACGTAGCGATGAGAACAAAACCTGGTTTTGCCGTTCCAGCTGGATCCTTAAAATATTTGCAACATCACACCACTCCAATGTTTCCCTTAGATCATAATTCACTTCCACACCAAATGATTCACGAATGTATTTTGGGATTAATGTTGGGGGTCCGCATACCGTTACCTTCGCTCCCATTTTATTCAAAAGATAAATATTGCTCATGGCAACACGACTATGCATGATGTCCCCGATGATCGCCACCTTTAGCCCTTCCAGCTTCCCAAATTTCTCCTTCATTGAAAAAGCATCAAGCAAACCCTGTGTTGGATGTTCATTTACGCCATCACCGGCATTTATGATGGCAGCAGGAATATGTTTTGCCAAAAAATGCGGAGCCCCGCTGGCGCTGTGACGCATGACAACCATATCCACCTTCATAGATAAAATGTTCCTTACGGTGTCCAACAAGGTCTCTCCTTTTGCCGCTGATGATCCGGAAACAGCAAAATTGATCGTGTCGGCACTCAAACGCTTTTCCGCCAGCTCAAATGAAAACCTTGTTCTCGTGGAGTTCTCGTAAAAGAGGTTGACTATAGTTACATCACGGAGAGATGGTACCTTTTTTACAGGTCTTTGTAAAACTTCCTTGAATTGTTCTGCTGTTTTTAAAATTAGGGAAATATCGTCAACTGTAAGGTCTTTTATACCAAGCAGGTGTCTGGTAGAGAGGCTCATTAAAGGGCGAAGATAGGGTTTTCAGATTTCCTGTATAAAAAAGTTTATCGACGATGAAGAAAAGCACCAAATGACAAAAAACAAGCATCAAAAAATTAAAAAATCAAAATGGAGCACGATGATTTTCTATTTTTCATTTATTTGGAACCTGGGATTTGAGATTTTGTCCGAAGAACTCCTTTGGAGGCATTTACTGATTATATATCCAGCTGATCTCTTTTATAGCGTCAGTCTTTATCAGTCGCCTGGATGATTGTGATAAAAACGATGAACCTGAAGGAAACTCGACCTTTCTTTTCTTGTTATTGGGTAATAGCAGTTCGGCTGCGATTGCATTTTTGGGGACCGGGATCACAGGAAGATTGTTTGTTAACCCGTATAATTTTAACTGTCCCCGGTTTTGCGAAGCAGCAAGTATTGCGGTGTTGTCGGTAGCGCCCAACATACAAAGAGCCCGGCCATTTCCGGGAATGAAAAGGCCGCTTTGTTGCATGGGCAATGGTGTAAACGTTCCGTTGCCATTTCCTTTCAGCAGTAATCCATTCATCGCATCATACCGGCCAAGTGATGGCGTCGTGCTGAAATCATTTGTATTAAGACAGACATCAAGATTACCATCGCCATTAAAATCCTCGACCAGGATACCATTCACACAAGAAAGTTGCGCAGCCTGTGGCAAGGGCTCAATTGAAAATTTTCCATTCCCCTTATTTCTTATAAGAGAATTCCGGAACCAGGAAGCCGAATACTTGATTGCACCTTTCATTTGTTCAGGTGTAAATAACTGATCGATCGTAGCGCCTGCAAATTGATCATACGTTAAAAATCCTTTTTTAATAAACGGAAGCTGATCAACTACTTCGTCCCTTCCATCAACAGGAAACTCCTTTAGCTTACCGTCTTTATCAATGATGAATTTTGTTGGGATGCATTGCCAGGTCTGTCCATTGTTATTAAAATCCTTGGCATAGATAGAGACCGGGTATTGATCACTTGCTTCTAAAAAAGAATTCTCTCCAAGATTGCCTGCTATGTAATCAACATCACCATCATTATCAAAATCGCCACTTGTTATGCTGTTCCACCAACCTGCTTTATCATTGATGCCCGATGAGGAGGAGATATCTCTTAGTTTTCCCTGTTCATTCTTTAAAAACTTTATTGGCATCCATTCACCGGCAATTACCAGATCTATCCAGCCGTCATTGTCAAAATCTGTCCATAATGCATCGCAAACAAGACCCAGCTCATTCAGCATCGGCGCTACCTCAACCGATGCATCAGTAAATTTCACTTTACCATCCTTTGAATCATTACGATAGATAAATGATGAAACAGGTTTTGGATATTTCCAGGGATGAACCCTCCCTCCAATAAAAAGATCAGGATCCCCATCCTTGTCATAATCGCAGGCTTTTACACAACTTTTGCTTGTGTAATTGACAGGGAATACCGTAGTATCCAACGTGAAATTCCCTTTACCATCGTTCAGGTAAAATTTATCACGATAATGAAAAGTATAAGCCGGATTTTCATAACCGCCGCTTGCAATATACATATCATCGTCGCCATCGCCGTCTGCGTCAAATAAAACGATCCCGAGATCTTCAGAAGTTTTTGAGATCCTTGATGCACCGGGAACAAGGTTAGCTGAATCAAACCTTGCGTCTTTTCGCTGAGTAAAAATTTTTGCACTTACGCCATATGATCCGCCAACGACAAGGTCATCAAGACCATCTCCATTCAGGTCGCCTGCGGCTAAGGCAGGTCCATATTCGGATAGTTTATGAGGTAAGAGTTTTTGTACGTTAAAATCTATATAGTCAATTTCATTTTGCGTAAACGAAATACCCGTAGCATTCGTAACTTCCCTGAACCAGGATGGAGTAATATGGCTTTTGTTTTTCCAGTCAAACAGCTCTTTTGCTTCCGAATGTTTCACCGTCAGCAGCTGGTTTGTTTTTACATTGTATAAGACCTGGGATCGCCGATCTGGCCAAATGATCCTGATAGAATCTATCAAAGCAAAACTATCAAGGCCAAAATGGGCAATGCTGCTTACTGAAGACAGGTACCCCCGAACAGTATAATGTTCATAAGCCTGCTGGTTATTTTTATAAAATAGTTTTAACCATGCTCCGAACCCATCCGTGTTTGGCGCATTGCCTTCAAATTTTATTTGCAGGTAATGATTAGCGGTATCGCTTTTGTTTTGCACCGTATTTTCATACAGGATTGCTTTGTCGTTGATATTGTTGATAACAACATCCAGGTCGCCATCATTATCAAGATCTGCATACGCGGCACCATTTGAAAAAGTTGGTTCACTCATGCCCCACGCTTTTGTTTCATCAACAAATCGCAGGTTGCCATTGTTACGAAAAAAATAATTATGGAGTTTTACTTCGGGTATTTGTTCCAGCAGCTGCTCTTTTGTTGCAAAATAGCCAGACTCCTCCCTGAATGCGGCAAAGTCACGATCGGTTATGTCTTTCGGAAAGCCATTTGTAACAATGATGTCCCGGTATGAATCATTATCAAAATCACCAACCAGGGGTGCCCAGCTCCAATCGGTTTCAGTGAAGTCACTGTAAAAGCCTATTTCTGAAAATATCGGTTCTCCAAGGGAATCATTTGCCAACACCCGGTTACCCATATTCAATTGCAATATATTTCTCACATATTGGTAATGGTAGCCGAAACGATCGGAGTTTTGGTAGGTCAGGTAGGTTACCGGCATTAACATCATTTTCTTGCGGTAATTGTCTTCAGGGTTCATATCAAGCTCAATAATATCAGATAAGCCATCATTGTTGATGTCGATGATATCGGCTCCCATTGCGTTTGCAGCGCTGTGTTTCATGTACAGATCAAGCTTATCAGTAAAAGTTCCATCATGATTATTAATGTAAAGTATATTACTCGAGAGATAATCATTGGTCACATAAATATCTTTCCATCCGTCAAGATTAATATCAGAAATGGTAACCGCATGGCCATATCCTTCGATGGAAACACCGGCTTCTTTCGATACATCTTTGAATACCGGGTGACCAGCATCACTGTCCCAATCGTTGCGATACAGACGCCCCGTGCTTGGAAATGACCCATCTTTCAGAACCGGTCTGAACTGGTTTGGATAGATTTCCGGGATTATTTCATTCACACATAAATAAACATCAAGATCACCGTCGTTATCATAATCAAAAAAAACAGCTTGAGTGGTGTGAGTCGTGTCAGCCAATCCATATTCTTCCGCCATATTCTTAAATAGCGGTACGCCGCTGTCGTCATTACCCGAATTTATATACAATATATTTTTTCTTTTCATCGGATCAGGATTGATGGTGGCGGAAACATAAATATCAGGTCTCTTGTCATTATTGATATCAACAATCGCTACGCCGCGGCTCCATTTTGCTTCGCCTTCCGTTCCTGACTCTTTGGTAATATCCCTGAACCTAAGGCCACCCTTATTCAAATAAAGTTTATTCTCAACAACATTACCGGTAAAATAAATGTCCTGCAGGCCATCATTATTAAAGTCTGCCACGCCAACACCACCGCCGTTGTACACATTGGAGAAGTCAAGGATGTTGATGGAATCAGTTTCTTTTATTTCGTTATTGAAATCAATACCGGAATGAGATGGGCTGATCTTCTTAAAATGGGATCTTTGCTTGTCGCCACAACCAAACAGCACAAGTAGAACCACAGCACAAACTGCAACACGAATTGTAG
>JAICPX010000701.1 GCA_025929635.1 Chitinophagaceae bacterium | reverse complement strand
TCTATGCCTTCTTTGGTTAATGTATACAGACAATTGTCTGATTGTTTGGCGGAGAACAAAATGTTTATATAGTAGTTGTCAGACTGAGCTTGTCGAAGTCTGAACCGGTTTCGACAAGCTCAACCTGACAAATTTTAATTTACAGTAACCGCTTCCTTTACTCCGCCACTTCCAACAACAACTTTCACTATCGATCCTTTGATCTTATGGTTCACGGTAGTCTTTAGGATGAATTGATATTCGCCAACAGGTACTGTAGAAGCTGCAGCGATTGAGGCTACACTGCTTTCGAACATGCCTTCAGCGGGCTCAAAGGTAACAGTGATACCGTCAGGTAACGAGGATGATAATCCAAGTGTTGCCTTTGATTTTGCGTATAGCTTAGACTTTAGGATGGACACGGTAAGCTGTTTTGTTTCTCCGGGAGCGAGTTTCACAACGTTTTCAGAAAGTGAAACTGTATATTCTGTACGTGGGGCAATTTTTTCCTGCGCTACACCCGTAGTGGAGGCTGCAAGGAAAATAACGAAAGCAACGAGAAGTAATTTTTTCATAACACCAGGTTTTGTTTATACAACAATACGTTCCCTGATGTTGAATGATTTCCAAAATCTGTGTATTGAGGTTAACAGTGTTCAGTTTGTGGTTAACTGAATTCGGTTGTGGCGAAATGATATTCTTTGGGGTGAATGGATCAGTACGATTCCATCATATTTCGCAACTGACTGATTTTTTCCATCACTTCTTTCCCTTTTGGTCGAGATACGGGAATGGAATAATCGGAATCGCGAATTTGAAGTTTGTAGCCGTTGGTATTCCCGCTGATGTTGCTGATGGCATGCACGTTTACAATGTATGATCGGTGACAGCGAAGGGTAAATGAGTTATTAAGTTGACTTTCAATGTTTTTCAAATTTACCCGTAGCAATTTCTTTTCTATACCGTGGCCATTCTTCCAGATTACCGTGGAGTAATTGTCATCAGCCTCAATAAAAAGCAGGTCTGGAAGACTAAACGTCAGAGTTTCACTGGTATCTGAAAATAGAGTAATGGAATTTGTGTTTCGGGCAACCTCTTTTTTTAGCGTTTTAATTTTATCAAGTTCGTGATTTGCTTCAATGGCACTTTTCAGATTTTGTTGCAATAAATTACTGCGAAACAACAGCGCCATAATGGTAATGGGAATGATCCCGGTTAATCCCACCTGAATAATAATGTGCAGAATGATTTCCAGAAGTGGCTTTTCAGGGCATATAAAAAATTTATCCACCATGGTGTTCACACAGGCAATCATAAAGCAAATCCAAAGCGTATGGAGGATGTATTTTTTTACGGTCCAGTGAACAGGATCCAGAAAGGGAACATTGAAAATTCGGGGAATAAGTACAATATTGAAATACATCACCGCAAAGGCGATTCCTCCAAACATGGTTTTTTGTAGCGAGGAGAGTACTATATCAAAATTATTTTGAGGCTTGTATGCATGCAGGAAGAATACTACAAAAAGGCCCACGCTCAAC
>JAICPX010000358.1 GCA_025929635.1 Chitinophagaceae bacterium | reverse complement strand
TCCAAACGTGATGCACCATCAACCAATCTTCAAATATTTCAGTATTTTCCTGCACTTGCGCAACCCCCTGAATCCAATTCTTAATCCGTTCCTCACCCCATACCTGATCCGTTGTATCATCAGCCGGGTCTCCGACCAATAGCTGTTGCTTTTTATCCTTGACTAACTCCGTGAAATTATCAGAACCTATCGCGGGTGGAAGGACAATAAAAGTTTCGCCAAACAGGATTTTAGCAACTTGCTGTAAGTATTCAAAAGCTTTATAAAAAGGTAGTTGTGCATCGTATTTTGAAAGCAATTGCTCGGCGGAAGTTATTCTTGCCTCAATAGTGGCTTTCAACCTGCTGGTATCTAATGGAGTATGCAGGAGGAAGGCGGTTTTTGAAGATTCAAAATCCAGATTTGAAAGTAATGCCAGGGTGCTTTTTTGTGTCAGGTCCGAATTCGCAATGACTTTTAAGCGTTCGACTATCGGACGTAACCGATGGTCTTTTATCTCATCGAGGGTTTTTCTGTCATAATGAATAGTCTCCCCTTCCAGCGTTAAGTCATCCGATTTCAGATAACGACATTTACTTAACAATGCTTTTGCATATCGTGCTATCTCCACGGCCTTTGTCAGTGACTGAGCATTGTCAGGGGCAACATTGGTGATCACATATCTCGTTTTCTTAGCTGGATCTTCTTCCTGTACCGTCAGCGCATTCCTTATTCTTAATTCTAATTCGCTGGATCCATCAGCTACTGCATGGTCGCTGGCATACAAAAAATCAAGGTACCCTATCTTCAATTCTGCCAGGGTAACCGCTTTATTTTCTATCAGGCGATCATCTTGATAAAGTTCTACCAGGCATCCTATCTGAGGCATCGGACCTATATTTTCTTCCAGCCATTTTTCCAAATTGGGTTCAGCAAAAGCACGGATATTTTGTATGGGGTACTGCTCTGTGTTTGTAGGAAAAACCATGAGCAGTTTATGATTGATGCCAGTTCCCGGAATTTTTGTTTTTATGGATTCTATGATTGGTGGTTCAATCTCTCCTTTGGTTGCGCCGATGGCGGCAGCGGCCTGACTTAAATTACCTTGTGTAACTTGGTAACCCGCTTCAAAAAATAGGGTGTCCAGACTGGCATCCAACGTATCTTCCAATTTTTCGACATGCTTCTTTACCGGGGCAGCGAGACCTTCTTTATTTTTAATGGCTTTTAATCCATCAATGACACTTAAATTCACAAAACCTGTCTTACTTCCAGTAGTATTCTCATACAATGGAAATGATTTTCGCAGTGCATAGATTTCCTGATGCAGGTCATTCTCATGAAGGTGACGTTCCAACTGGTAGCCCAATAACGCCTCCAATTGTTGACCCTGACGAATACCTTCTAATAAAAACTGACTTTTTTGCAATCGATCAGAGGTGAGATTAATCGTAAAAGGATTACTCTGCTCCTCATGGGTATGAGATAAAAAAGAGTTTTTAAAAACGGTGGAGGCAACGGTTTGTGCAGCTCCAGGAGTATGGATAATCCCTCCTTTTTCGCGGTAGATATCAGAAAGGGACGTGGGGTTTACAGGAGCATCATCTTTCTCCAAATCCTCAATCCAACCATAAGCACCAAAATAGATTCCATTTTGGTAATCGGGTTTACTTCGCATTTCATCCATTCGGCGCGCTGCCAATGAGGTAATCCAGGCATCCAAACGATAACTGTTTAGATCAATAACCTCTCCTAAGGCTTTTTTCTGAGCTTCTTTACGGTCTGTACCATCTTTAATGGCATTGCATGCGTCAATGATTTGTTGACCCAGGGTTATAAATAGGCTTTTTATTTCTTTATAATTCTCTTCATTAACCATTCTAAAAAGAGGCACTCCTGGTGCGACCTCTTCATTTTCTTTGATGAGAACTTTTTTAATTTTTCCATCAAATGGAGCTTTTACCGTGATGTTTTTTGAGTTTGCATCCAGCACGGTGATGACGGGATCTCCTTTCTTAACAGCGGTACCTGCTGCGTTTATAATCGTAGCAGTCTTAAAGGATCGGCTACCTGATGAGGTATCTGCCATCTCCAGATCCAATCCAATTTCGCGGGCATACAGTTGACTGGCATTGGTATAGCTTCTAACAAAAAGATCTGTAAATACACTGAGGTCACCTCGGTACTGAAGTAATTCATTCTCCTTTTGGTTCTTAAGGGCATTGATAAAATCCTGAAAATTGCTCATATCTTCCTGAGTAAAGGAAAAATTATCTTCGCTATTATTTCCAGACGAATTTTCTTGATCAGTAACGATGGAATTGTCTTCCAGAAAACCAATGAGCTTCGTATTTCCTTCTGTCAGGCTTAACACTGGTGCGCGCAGCAACTGATCAATTTCCGGAGATAGTTCTTCATTATTTAGCCCCAGTAACTCTGTAAGTGATGATATGTTCTCCCGAACATTTTCGTATTCTCCCATGCCTTTCAAAAAATCCAATATGGGTCGATCTGAAGGACGATTGTTTAACCAATCGTACAATTTTCTTTTAAACGATCTGTATTCCAGGGCGCGGATCTGATAGGTGCTGGAATATTCCTGCATGCTTAATATCTTCAGAATTTCTTCATAGGTATCATTGCCTCGTAATCTTGGTACCTGCTGCTGATCACCTTTTACCATTAGAGACCATCGCTTCATCAGGTGGGCAAAAATTACCGTCATCTTATCATATAATTTGTCACTTTCGCGGATTGCCTTGTTTTCAGGTAAAAATACATTGCTGATATTCATCACAGGAAGAATGCCATAGGGTTGGTTGCCTATCTTCAGTGCTGAGTACGATCCTCTACCTTTCACATATTTTGAATAATGCTGCCAAATTGATTCATGGATTTCGCTACTCATTTGATTGCCAAAAAGCATAAAAAGTGGCTGTGCGCCCAAAGCAAACCAAGTGGCCTTCTGATACACCTCATTCAGCAGGGATGGCACCTGATCAGCATTTTGCACATGCTTTAAATGATTCGTTTCAAATCCCAAACTTTGGGAGAGGTACTTTCCGGCTGTCACAAAATGGATGTCAGGAACAAGGGTACTCGTAGCACCCACCTCAAGATCCAATCCTTCCACGACGTATTCATAACTGTTGGCGACTTCAAACTCTTCCCTGGCTGAATGACCGCTACTCACTTTATCTGTGTTATTCGTTGGCGTGCCATATTTTAAAAATGAAAACCCTTCCGTATATGCATGATTGGCGAACAGATCAGCCAAACCTCTAGCAGGAACCAAAGGATCATCATCGTAACGAAATCCACTCACGATTACTTTTTCAAATTTTGTGTCTCCTGCATTAATCTTGATTTTTATTCCCATACCAGCTTGTATCGCTTTATCAAAATCCTGCAGCCATGCATCCCCTTCTCCCAGCACTATCAATCCTTCCCGATCAATAACAGAACCATCAGCTTTATAAGAGGGTTTTTGGTCACCCTCCTTGTAGAGATAAAAAACCAGCCTGTCCGGCAGCCATTTAAAATAAAAAGAAGGCTCTTTTTCTTTTCCATTGGCTTGCTGTTGCTCTAATTCTACCTTACTGATTTGAGCAATCCATGAGGCACGATACACTCCATATTTTGAAACCAAGGCACCCCACGCCTGTTTTTTCTGTTCCTTAGGGGTCTGATCTTTGAAAGCCAACGCCGCTAATTGTTCTTCTTTAGTTAGCATAGGATCATGACTCTGTAAAAAAGCTTCGTCCGGAAATGCCCGAATCCACAATTCATCGTTCACAAACCTGGTCTCCAGTTTTAAGGGAAATAACAATATGGGAATATTGGATATCGGATTTGGCATAAATAATTGATGCTTAGGGTTTCTAAAAAAAACAAGCCAACGGAAAAATTAATTTGACCTATCCAAAGCCTTCAAGTTCCTTTTTTAGAATCTTCGGCAAGTTCCAAACTATTATTTACGGGGAAGGAATTTTCAGGTGTCTTGTCCCCAAGTAGCTCTTGCAATATTTGAATAGCACCACTAATACGTAGGAGGGTACTTTTTAAATTGGCAGTTTCTTGCTCTAAAGCAACCAATTGTCCATGTCCTTTCTGATATTCTTCTCTTAATTCCTTGAGGCGAGCTTCTAATTCTCTTTTCATTTAGTTGTGATTTAATGATGGGGACGAATTGAATGAAGTTCTGAAATCTATAGAAAGATAAGCTTTGTCTTGGATTTTCTATCCAGTAAAACCTTGTTTTTTAAAAAAAGTGAAATGACAGTCTCCCCAAATATTTACCTATCAATCTTGACGAGTTCACTTACTCCCAGCCGTACTCAAACCAATTTGGCTGTGGCCATCGGATAAGAATAAGCAAAAAAAATAATATTCTATTTAAGGTTAAAAGATAAACGAAACAATCTTGAGGATGCAAAAATTTGGTTGATCGACAACCAAATGGAGAGGGATTTTGAGCCCAGATAAGTTGTTATCAAGGTCTCAAGTAAGAAAGGTCGGTATGAAAGCGTCAAATCGAAAGGTCAATCTGAACTTTCGACTTCGGAAACAGTTTCAAGATTGTTTAATGACTACCTGAATTGTTATTCATAACAGAAGAGTACTTGTCAATACGCTGATCTTTGGCTGGGATCTGGTTGTTTTTAAGCCGGTGTGTCACTGATAGATCGATCACGTAATTTCAAAACTTAATAAAACTTACAACAAGCTGGTTGAAAAATGATGAGACGGTCAAGGCCAGTAAGATCGTGCGGTAGGTTTCAATAGATGCCGCAAGCTCCCACGGATTTTGCGAGGATGCTACCGCGAGGTATTCCATCCGTTCTATAACAGGATCGGTCGGCCGGGCTTCGTCAATGCCTTTCTTGCCGCCCCATTCCTATGCTGATATTAATTTATACTATCAATTCTAACCAGTTACCGGAGGATGGGATTACCCATCCTCTTAATATTTCCCAATACAAACACCCGGCTCAATTACCTGGCAATCAGATTCGTGTTAAGCTAAATTGGATCAAGGTGATCAGGTGATTTAATACGTTGCCTGTTTCAAACGCCAAGAACTAAGTCACACATTAAGTAGTCATTGGCGCTGAAGTCTTTGTC
>JAICPX010000118.1 GCA_025929635.1 Chitinophagaceae bacterium | reverse complement strand
TTACGCTGATCTTGATCCACTGAATTATCCATTACTCGGCACGAACAGCGACCTTGATATTGAGATCATGGATGGAACTGGTCCTGGTACAGGACACGATCAGATTGTTAAAGATAACAGCATAACGCTCGGCGGTACCCTGAGAGTAACCGAAACGGGAACTGTCCCTGATGGATCATATGCTATTGTTATAGTGACCTCCGGTTCTATCAGTGGAAGTTTTGATAATATAATACTTCCTCCGGGTTACACTTTAGAAATAACCGCGTCAATAGTGATCGTTACCAAATCTTCCGGTACACTCCCGGTAAAACTGGCAAACTTCACCGCCAAAAAAGTTGATAATGATGTGCAACTGGATTGGCAGACATTTAGTGAAAGCAACAGCGATCATTTTGAGATTGAAAGGAGCAGATCGGGTGGCGCATTTGTAAAAGTCGGAGAAATAAATGCGGCAGGTAATAGCAGTCAATTATTGCGCTATCAATTCAGGGATATTGATCCGGGTAAAGGACTCAACCTTTATCGTCTTAAGCAGGTAGATAAAGACAATACGTTTGAATACAGCGACACAAGGTGGATAAAGATCGATGACGGTAAGGATCAGCTTTACGTCTTTCCAACCATCACAAATGGAAATGTGACTGTTTTGAGCAATGAAAAAACACTTGTTGAATTGTATAATATGCAGGGAGTTCGACTGCTCAGAAAAGAAATTAACAACAATGAACAGCTTGATCTTTCAAATTATTCCGCGGGTATTTACCTGCTACGAAATCGCAATGACGGAAAAACATATAAGATAGTGAAGAGATAAGATTTCAATAAAAAGAACTGACCAGCAGTAATCAGTGGCCGCAATTATATTAAAATTTCATTGAAGAACCCCCAGCTTTCGTACAGCATTTATCAATGATTGCGTATTATGAACATTGAATTTTTGCAACATGTTCTTGCGATGAGTGTCAATTGTATAATTGCTTAGAAAAAGCCTGCCTGCAATCTCATTGCTTGTCATTCCTTCGGATAACAGCTGCAATATTTCTTTTTCACGATGGGTTAGCACCGGGATGTTTTTTTGCGGCAGATCATATTGCTGCAATTGTTCCAGTATTTTTTCATTGGCAGCTTTACTAAGGTAAACGGAACCATCCATCACCTTATTGATTGCTTCGATCAATTCTTCTCTTTCCATGCTTTTGAGCAAATAACCATTCGCGCCTTTTTTTATCAGTTGAGTAATAATGCCGGCTTCGTTTATGTAAGTGAGACCGATTATTTTGACAGATTTACTTTTTGCACGGATGATTTCACATAACCTGAGCCCATCGGTATCGGGCAAATTAATATCTAAAAGAATAACATCAGGCAACGGGTTATTGTCAAGATAAGCAAGCGCATCTTTCCCTGATTTTACCGAAGCTTCAATATGCAGGTAGTTTTCATCTTTCAGCATAGTTCTTATGCCATCAATAACTAGGGGATGATCATCAATGATGAGAATTCTTATCATAGCCGGTAGTCCACTATAAATGTAACTAATAACCCGTGTAAATTAAACAGAAAGAGGGATAGTAATTATTCATTGATCAGCAGATCGATCATAACGGTAGTGCCAATATCTTTTCTTGAATCAATGGTCAACCGGCCATTCAGGTAATCGACCCTGCTTCTTACGGTCGCGATACCCATGCTTCTTTTTTCTTCAGCTTCTTTTGTATTAAAACCCCTGCCGTTATCTTCAATTACTAGACTGAGGCGATTGCCTTCCCTGTTGATCTGTATCAGCGCTTCTGTGGCATCGGCATGTTTGATTATATTATTGATCAATTCCTGGATGATCCGGTAAAGCATGATCTCCGTCGAGCTTCCAAGTCTCTTTTCCATTCCAAAAGTTTGCAACGTGATCTTTAGCAGTTTTCCGGAACTGATATTATTGCAGAAATCCTGCAATGCTTCGACCAATCCTACTTTCATCAGCACCTCCGGCATCATATTATGTGCTACTTTTCTTAATTCATCGGAGGCATTATTAATGAGATCAAGCGTTTTTCGGTAAAGGGAGTTTTCCCTGATCGTTGGCGTTTCCTGGTGCAAAGTGCTATAATGCATTTTTACAGTAGAAAAGATCCCTCCCAGTCCGTCATGAAGATCTTTCGCGATGCGTGTTCTTTCCGATTCTTGTCCATTGATCATTGATTGAAGTGAGCTGATCTGTTGTTCTTTCTCTATTGTTTTAATTTTTTCTTCCAGCAGGACCGATTGCTGTTGCGCCAGCTTTTGCTTATGTTGAAAGTTTCTTCTCAATAAGTAAAGAATCGAAATAAGCACAATGATCAGACCTCCACCAATTGCCAGGTAGGTGTTACGTTTTTTTAATGCAAATTCCTTCTCCTGCTGGGCTTTTTGCAGCCGAAGGATCTCGTTTTCTCTTTTGTTGGCCTGGTATGTTTCTTCAAGATAAGTGGTGTAATTCCTTGTCTCGGATTTCAGGATA
Source organism: Chitinophagaceae bacterium (assembly GCA_025929635.1). Lineage (GTDB taxonomy): Bacteria > Bacteroidota > Bacteroidia > Chitinophagales > Chitinophagaceae > VBAS01. Next base: position 8,095 of record JAICPX010000118.1, on the reverse strand, counting down.
CTGTCTTTCATTTCCAGGTGATGAAAAAGGTGATCATATGCGGTTTCATGTTCATTTACTTTTTTAAAATATTTACTTAGTGAAAGAGAAGCATTGTACTCAGCTCTTTTGTTATTAAAGTCTTTTGCCAGTTTTAGTGCCTCCTGGAGATTTTTTTTGCTTTCAGAAAGCAATCCAAGTTCAAATTGTGCACCCCCTAAAGAATTAAGATGTAGTGCCATTTGATAATTATCTCCAAGTTGTCTTGCTGTTTCGAGAGCTTTTTGAAAAAAGTAAACAGATGCTGATATATTCTTTTTTTGATAATTATACATTCCCAGCGTACTGTATGATTCTGCTGCAACATTTTGATCCAGGGTTTTCCCCGCAAACTCTTCTAATTGACTCACATAGGTAGCTGCTTCATCTAAGCGATTGGCATATATCAGGTCAGTTACTAAAGCCTGAAGCGAATAGCCGATCGACAATGTGTCATTCATATCCCCGGCCAGCTTTAATGCTTTTTTGCCTGACTCGATTGCTTTATCATGATTTTTCGTTTGTCCAAGCGACGCAATAAGACTTTGATAAACTATCAATGCAGTAGTCCTATCGTTTGACTCCTCAAAAAATTTGATCGACCTGGCAAAAAAATCTGCGGCCAACCAATAATTTCCCATTCTATAATTTTTTACTCCTCTTGCATGATCCACCTTAGCTAACCGGTCCGAGAGCCCAAGTTGTTGAAATTTAGATTCAGCAATATTTAAAAATGAATCAGCTGATCGGAAATCCCCCATATCACTAAAAGTGAAGCCCATGATATAAGCCATGATACCCATTCCTTTTTCATAATTGAGCTTCTCGCTCAATGCATAACCCTGTTGTGCATAATCAAGTGCTTTATTGTAATCATTGTACCCGGCCTCATTAGCAAGTGTTCTCAAAAGATCGACTTTATTAGTGTCTTCTTTTGCTTTACTTAATTCTCTAACAAGACTATCTATCAGTGCTGGGGGTAATTGACCCGTGATCTTTAAACAAATAAAAAAAATGAACAGTACAAGAGCAGTTATTTTTTGTTTCAGAATCATAACCTTGATTTATAGAATAAAGGAGTGAATGAGACGAAAGGTAGTAAACAATTCATTTAAGCTTCTACCTGATTTTAGGTATTTCTGCAGACCAATTTTCACTAACTCCCGGTATTTACTTCGCTATGTTCTGACGATAGTTTTGTGCACATCAATCATTAACAAAACCGGGGAAATGAAAAAGACTACCAAAACTATCAGTACACTTTTCGTGTTATTTGCTGCGCAAATATGTTTTGCACAAAATGAACAAGCCGCAGGAAGACTTTCTCCAAAAGAATTAACAATTCCCGCTTCTCCTGTTTTTGATATGATGGGAGTTACTCCTTCACAAATCAACAGGACTTCTGATATCAAAGACTTTAAAGTGGATTGGTCATTCAAGTCATGGCGTTTGAATCCCAACCTTGCTATTCAATCCCAACCAATATGGGAATTGTTTTATAACAGGCAGGACGTTGACAAATACCAACGGGCTTCATCTTTTATGCGACGACTTGCTTCCCTGGATGTTTCAATAGGCTCTGTACAGAATGAAGAGAACGACAGGCGCATTGGATTTGCCACAAAAATAAACCTGATCAAAGAAAAGGATCCTTTGCTGGCAAAAGAGCTTTACACAGATGTCAGTGAAAAATACAAGGCAGAAAAAATTGAATTGGAAAAACAATTAAAGGAATTAGAACATAAGCTTGATACGACACAAAATATCCTGGAGAAACCTGGTTTACGCAACCAGGTAAGATCAACCGAAGAGCAATTATTATCTATTAACTCCCGCCGCAGGGAAGAGATCAATGGCCGTGCAAAAATTTTTGTGGAAGAAAACTGGAATGCTTCCTCGCTTGATATAGCGTACGGGAGAGTGTACACTTACAAAACCGACAGCGTTGGGGGATTAAAGGGTCTCCGGCTGAACCGCAATACAGGCTGGTCCGGTTGGATAAATGGCCATCTTGGTCTCGGGAAAAAATTTTTATTGTCCGGCCTCTTTCGTTCGTCCTGGTATGAGGAGGAACTTGAATTCCTTATCAAAAATACTTCGACCCAGGAAGAATTCACTCAAAAGGCCGTGGCTGATAATACACTTTATACAATGGGGTTGAATCTGCGGTATGGGGGTGCTATTTATACATTTTTTGTTGAATTTCTCTATGAGAAAAAAGGACTAAAAACACCCATTGAAGCATTGAATGAAGCATTCAAGGTACCGAATGGTGGCTTTGAGATTGTAAAATCATCGGTGAAGTGGGATGTCGTTCATCCGAATACATTCTCATTTGGCGGTGACTGGCGTATCAGCCGCAGTGTGATCCTGAATTATGGTATGCGGTGTGTATTTGACAGCAACTGGAAATTTCAAACATTCACCCCGGTGGCATCGATAGCCTGTATGATGAGATAGAAGGAATTGAAATTTATAACCTCCCGTATTATTTTCTGAAAAAATAAAATATAAAAGCAATGAAAAAGTTATTACCATTTATGATGCTGCTGCTGTTTGCCGGAACCATACAAACAAGAGCGCAGACAGGAGCCAATTGTTTTAATACACAGTTCAATAACAATGCTACCAACCTGGACATGCGAAATGCATACCTGTTGGGCTATCTCAGCACGATGTGCTACGCTGACTACCTGAGATATATGTATAGTCCTGTTCAGGCAACTACGAGCAGCTTCATTACTTCCATCAGAAACGATGATGATAAATTCAGGGATGAATTTGAAAAGAAGCTAAGGTATTTATTTGTCAGCTCATCCACTCTTGCGAGCACTTCAACTCAACTGGCGATAAACCCGGACATTGTTTCAACAAAATCGATAACTCCTGTTGTAGCCGAGCCGGCTGCAAGTTTTGAATTTATCCACAAATGTAATCCCTTCGGATATGATCCGGAAGCGCTTATTATATCCACGCCATCTTCCATTTTTGTGGTATTCCGCGGAACCGACAGGGTTGCTTGCAATATAGCTTCGTCAGGTTATACCTGGGCAGAATGGATGGCCAGCGATTTTAAGTTTCTAAAAAGAGATGCTTCGTTTTTGCATGCACAGATCCAGGGCCAGGTGCATCGGGGTATGGCAGAAAGTTTATTATCACAAAATTTTGCGGTTGAGATGGGTGCTAAGATTGCCGCAAAACTTAAAAACAAGATCACCAATGTCAACAAAAAAGTATGGTTAACCGGGCATAGTCTTGGTGGCGCACATGCCCAGTTATTTGCCATGTATTTGAAATATCATTACAGCATCACAGCTCAGGGCTTATACATTTATGATGCTCCGCATCCCGGTGATTCCAAATTTGTTTCGCAACTGAACAGTGACATTGGAAAAAACAAAATACAACGGTTTGAGTTTGGAGATGACCCGATCCCCACATTGCCGCCGCAGGTATTCTTTTTTGGAAGGGCAGGGGTAAGAAATTATTTTAAAGATTATTCAAGCACAGTACAATCCGGTAGTGAACAAATACCCGCCGTGGATGATCTTAAAATTCTTTGTGCATTAGGAAATCTTCCGGCAGAACAAATACCGCAGGCAGCGAATTTTCAATTTCCTCCGACATGTCCAGGATCTGCATGTTATCATCATCCCACTTTTATTCTTGAGGCGATCAGGCACCAGCTTAGTGCATCCCAACTTACGTCAATGCCGCCTGCTGTGCCATTACCTGTAGCAGGTGATAATTGTAACCAGGGAAATCTGACCAAGGCAGAGAATAATGATTTAATAAATAATACCGCAACAGCTGTTGAAAATATGATTGTCAATATTCCCTGGGCTGCGGGAAATCTCCTTGGCAACCTATTAGGAACTGGTATCGCCGAAGGCAGTTATAAACTGGTATCCTACGCATTTAAAAATAATTCCAGGAAATATTTACACTGGAACGGTACAACTAATAGCCAGCTTAGAATAGAAACAACCGGAACTGTCTTCACGCTGAAACATAAACTGACAGGAGGGTACCAGCTTTTTAAAAACACCGGGAATATGGCAGCAGATGTAAAGTTCAGTTTTGGGATTCCTACCGGGGAAGAAGTAACCAATAACATCATCATGAAAACGAAGGATGATATAATCGGAGACGAGGAAACCTGGTACTTCTTTAAAGTTCCGAATACAACAAATACTTATGTTATTCTGAACTGGAATACAAAAAAAGTATTGGATGTACTGAATAATTGTCAAACCAGCGGCAGTTGCGGAGTAGATGAAGCTACCGCCGTGAGTAATGATGCAACACAGGTATGGATACTTGAAAAAATAAATTAATCACACATAAAAATCTTTTTATGAAAAAAGGAATCGCGAAAACTTCAGTTGTAACGGGCCTGGTCTTATTGGCATCGCTGTCCATCTTCAGTCAGATACAGCAAACTGTAATTAAAACGCCTGCAACTCAATTGCCATCAATAACAGCCACCTCTTTTAATAAAAGCATAAGTCCAAAATATATTGAAGCGACAAGAAAATACTTGAAGAGCAGTTCCAAAACTTCGTTAGGAAATAACACAGGTTTCACGCTAAAATCTACCGTTACTTTAAACAAAGGAGGAGTTGAAGGGAGTGCACCTTCCCAGACTACAAGCTCTTCGCCTTCAGTAACCGGGGCTTATACATGTCTTACCAGGAATGTAAACGAAAAAACCGATTATTTTCGTCAGCCATTATTTGCCCAGGGAGATTTTATTTATCCGGGCGCCTTATTGAACGCAACGAATTTTATTAATAACCAATTCGGCTATTATATTCCTCCGGCCAATTACCAACGGCAGCCTTATACCCTTTCTGCAAATTTGTTCACCATGGCAGGTCTTCCACAAAATCCAACAGAAAAAATTGGTGATAATGAAGATTATTCATTTGCATCCTACAGGGCTGCGCAAAGCCTTATCCTGAACAGAAACGCCAGCGCCAATCCGCCGGTGGAAGCTTTTATTGAATACATAGCCGCAACGACACAGGAAGAAGTTGCAATAAAGCTTGGTTTTGCTTCTGCAGCCAATATTCCGGCCGAAATCGCCGCACTTGTAACTGGAATTCCTGTTGGAGTGAATCTTAGCCAAACCGCAAGTACCATAGCCAGCCAGATCAATGACAAGTCGAGGATCATTTTGAAGATCAATTATCATTTTTATTCCATGGATGCTTCACCATTCAACAATGATCATAAAAAATTTCTCAGCCCTGATCCGGGAGCTGATATCAATACCAATGTTGTATTCGTTTCAAGTGTTCTATATGGCACTACCGGGTATGTTTATTTTGAATCAGACAAATCGATCACCGAGTTGCAAGCGACATTAGAAGAAACATTTGGCTTTGCAGGTCCCCTGAACCAGGGCACAGGGTCTGTGACTGTGAGTGCTGAAGCCAGAGCTAAATTTGTGTCCACCGTAACTAAGATGGTTGCTTATGGAAAAGGATTGGGTTTGCCGCCGGGAAGTTCTGTTGCTGTTGGCAATCTCGATAATCTTTTAAATATGATCGGAAGTCTCCGTAATTGGGGTCCCGGTAATATCGGTAGCCCGATTGCCTTTACAATGAACTTTCTTAACGATGGGATCCAGGCCATCGTATCATATTCCACACAATTTCCGAACAAGGTATGTACCCAAACGCCACTAACCAACCTGTTGTTTGATGTTGATCTTGAACTCGATCATATCGTGGTAAGCAATGTGAGGGATCTTGATGGTACCGAGGATCTTTACGGTCAAATAGATTTTACAAACCTGAAAGCAAATGGAAAAACTGTTTCGGACAATAAAAACTTTTTTCTGAAAAGCGAGGCTGGTGCTAATGTAAACAACTATCGTAACGGAACTGCGCCCATTGATAAAAGGATCAATCTAATAAAGAATTTGACATTTGATGAGTTGAAGAATATTGAACTTACCGTGGGAGGAAAATTATATGATGACGAAGGTCTTTTGGGATCCCGTAATTTTAAATGTAATGACTGTTCATCTTTTTCCGGTGATTTCGGCACAAGAATTCTCAAATTCATTGAATTGAGCATTACTCAAACATCGCTCAACAGTCTTGTATACAACGGAAATTACCAGGACATTAAATTTTCCACTGATAAATTCTTTGAGCTGAACTTTTATGAAAGCAATAATAAAAATGACGGGTGGGTAAAAATTATGTGGAAAGTGTGGGTCAAACCGCATTAAGAAACCATGAAAAGGCGGCATATTCAAACGATGCTGCCTTTTCTTCATTTAGCCATATCCGATTCATTCGAACTTTCACCTAATAACGGCTCTTTAAAAGGAGGCCGATATTCAGCCTGCCTTTTTTGTAAATTAGGGGGTCAATGCCACCACCATGAGCCTGTCTTTTTCAAATGCAAAAAATTTTTGGTTGGTCCTGGTTGTTTTTTTGTGTCAGCATTATTGTCAGGCACAAAGCGCCGGTAGCGTTTTTCATCATTTAACTACGGCCAATGGCTTGTCCTGTAACCGGGTGTCGGTTGTGATGCAGGATAGTCGGGGTTTTTACTGGATAGGAACGGAGGACGGATTAAACCGCTTTGATGGAAGTCATTGCAAAGTTTTCCGGAATATTAAGAATGATTCCACTTCTATTTCGAGCAACGTTTGCAGTAATATTCTTGAAGATGCAAATGGAGATATCTGGGTAGCGACACATATGGGCCTGAACAGGTATGATTATGGAACAGGAAAATTTGAAAGATTTTTTCTTCATCATCCTGCTGTAAGCTTTGACAGGGTGAACATCATTACCGGTCTTCAAAAGGATAAACTGGGAAACATCTGGATTGCTTCGACTGGCCTCTGGCAATACAATATTTATACAAAAAAAATAAAAAGGTTTATTCATGACCCAAACGATGTATCCTCAATTCCAGATGGCATCATCTGGAATCTCAGTTTTAATGAGAAGAACAATGTTTTTTGGATGCGCACATTTGATGAGTATGTCATGTTTGATCCTGTCAAAGCAAAATTTCATACTAAGAATAATTCAGTTGATTCCATCCCGCTTTTTGCGCTCAAGGGGGCAAACCCTTTCGAGATCGACGCAAATGATAATATGTGGTTGACCAACGACCAGGGACAATTAAGCAATTATAATTTGATCAATAATTCACTTCACGCATCCTCGTATGTGGTTGCTAAGGGCCACTTTGCGATTTCTTCTGATGATGCAAGCAGGATATGGATCCATTATTGGTTTGGAGAGACTGTTCTATTTAATACCAGGACACAAAAGGTTGATTCTTTTTTCCTGGCAGATTTTCATCCCCAATCGGCGCTAAGCTCAAAAGCCCGGGGCATATTTAAAGACAGGTCAGGCGTTCTCTGGATTTGCTCTTCAGAAGGGATAAGCATTTATGATCCGAACGAACAGGCAGTGCGGTATTTTCTGCTACCTGCCGAAAGGAAAACATCAGAAGGAGAAAAAAATACAATCTATTGCATGGCGGAACAGGATGACAACACAGTATGGCTGGGCACTAATACAGGATTATGTATATACGACCTTTTAAAAAATAAATTCCGTTATCCTGCCCATTTACGTTTTGAAAAGTCAATTATTAAATGTCTTTATAAACAAAACAATTCGACACTTTGGTTAGGAACTACGGGAAATATATTTCTAATTGATATACAAAGTGAAAAGATCACTAAAATGCTTTCACCTTCGATGCATACAGAATTTATTACTGAAGATGAGCAGGGTAATATTTGGGTAGGAACATGGCATAACGGTCTGTATAAATTTTCATCATCGGGTCAGTTGCTTGGATATTTTGGCAAAGAGCAAAATTCCGCAACAACAGTAGCTCATAACAACATGATCGGCTACCGGGCAACTTCATCAAAAGATCGTCTATGGATCGGCTATAACGGGGGATATGGATTTAGTCATTTGGATTATAAGACAAATACATTCTCGCATTATAAGATTCAGACAAATGAGCCGCATTTCAGTGCAATAAATACGGTTAATTGTATGCTGGAAGAAGATGGTGGAAATTT
>JAICPX010000379.1 GCA_025929635.1 Chitinophagaceae bacterium | reverse complement strand
GCCTTATATCCTTTTCTGAAAGTTCGCCAGCCACAAAGACAACCCGTTTCCGACGGATCCTCGCACATCTTCAACGATGAAAAATAATGCGGTGGGATGGGCATGCCAACAACATAACCAGCTATCAATTGTCTTTTTAAAGGCTTGTCTTCAAAAAATTCTTTTAATAACCGCAATGCATGGGTTGTTCCCTGGCTGTGGGAAGCAATGATGATCGGTCGGCCATTATTGAAATTATTCAGGTAATATTCAAAGGCTGTTTTTACATCTTCATAGGCAAGATCAAAAGCAGCGACTGCAGCCAGACTATCTTTGAAGAAGTAAGCGCTATAATTTGCTTCGCGAAAACGAGGGGCATAAATCCTCGCATGTTGATTAAATACACTTGCCTGGTACAATATACTTGAGTAGTCCGTTTTTGCATTCAGGTACGGATCATCAATAGCGGCATTCAGGCTGCTGTCTTTTAATTTACCGGTATAAATAGTAGGATGCAGAAAGAAAACGTCAACAAGGGAATCCCTTTTTTCTTCTCGAAAAGGTTTCGGAATACTATCGGACGGATCCCATTTTAATGGATGAGCGGCCCAATAATCCAGGTTGGCATAGTCCGGCTTTTTGGTATCGCTTTTAAACTGGTAAAGATGCTTATAAGGAATGTATTTATCTGTGCAGGAGGTAAAAGCAAACACAAGACCCAGCAGGTAAAATACTTTTGATCTGAACATTGGGTTAAAATTAGTAAAATCGGTGACGACTAAAATCGGACAGCTATGCCCACGTTGCTTCATTTAAAGAAAGTAAGGAAGGAAAAGAATTAAGCAAGCAGCTACGCCAGCCAGTATCCATGTTATCATACGACCATCCTTGGTAATTGTAAATTGGCTTAACACGCCTTTTGAATTCAAAAAAATCAATATGGCAATGTTTACAAATATGGAAAATAAATCGACGGCCGGATTGTCAGGTATAAAAAAGCGATCATCATTTTGTTTGAACGACGATAATAAAATTTTAAGGTCCATTATAATAGTCAGCGAAGAGAAAAACACAAATATCACCCATCCCCAATTTGTTCTTTTGTACAAAAGGTAGATAAACATAAATTCCAACGTATAAATCAATGCTGCAACCACATAACCTCTAGGATCGTTATAATAAAAGATCATAGCCCTGTCTTTAAAATTCATTATGGCGTTGACCAGGGAATAAATAAAAATTGCAGCACACAAAAGATTCAGTTTTTGTTGAGGCGAACGTTCTTTAATTCCGAAATGCTCAACTATAAAATCATTTATCTGCGTCTTTATCTTGTTGGCTCTTTCTTTTTGTTCAGTTTTCCTGTTTAATGCCAGGTTCACCTCTTCCGTTGCCTTAGCATGCTCTTCATCGTTGCAATTTCTGGTGGAGAGAATTTCAATTGCAGCTTCGATTGCATCAGGTCTGTATTTCTCTTTTTGCTGGATAATTTTAAGGAGCTCGACATTGGAAAGCTTCGAGTAATACGCAAAAAAATTCTCTTTTTTCAAGGTCTTTTTCACTTTAATTGATCCGGAAGTTAAGGTTTGATCAAGCTCTTATCAATCTATTTAGCCATTCATAAAACGTTGGAAATTTTTTTTTAGGATTAAAACTTTTGCATATCTATCACTAAATCAATGTGTTTTGATTTAATACGGTAAGTCATACCTGTAACAAACTGGTACTATGTTTTGTATAGTACCAAACATCACCTTATCTTTGGACCAGCAAGCCAAGCATTGAACAAAATAAAGTCATCAACACGAAAAAGTGATTTATGAATATTGAGAACACACAGAGCCAGATGCGGAAGGGGATTTTGGAATTCTGTATTCTTTCCATCATAAGAAGAGGGGAAGCGTATCCAAGTGATATCGTAGAAGAAATGAGAGCGGCAAATCTTCATATTTTGGAAGGAACATTGTACCCTCTCCTTACCCGGTTGAAAAATGCAGAAATGCTTACTTACCGGTGGGTAGAAAGTAATTCCGGGCCTCCCCGTAAATATTTTTCCCTTACTGAAAAAGGTGAAGCATTTTATAAGGAGCTGCAGCAGACCTGGCAGGAACTTGCCAACGGAGTGAACGCTCTGACACAATCAACCAATCACCAACCAACCAACTTATAACTTCAACCACAAATTTTTTGCAATGAAAAAGATCATAAACATAAACCTCAGCGGCAGAGTAATACCGATAGAAGATTCTGCCTACGAAAAATTGCAAGAGTATATTGAAAGTCTTCGCCGCTATTTTGTGAACGAGGAAGGACGCGATGAGATCATCAACGATATTGAAGGTCGTATAGCGGAACTCATGAGTGAAAAAGTCCGGAAAGGTGCTGACAGCATAACCGATGAAGATGTGAATGAGATCGCAAATTCAATGGGGCGTCCTGAGGATTTTGAAGAGGAAGTAGTGAAAGAACAAACATATACTTCTTCAACAACCACAAGTCAGCCATTTGCACAGGCAGAACCGGCACCGAAAGCAAGGCGCAGGCTGTATCGTGATACCAGCGATAAATTCATTGGTGGTGTTTGTAGTGGTATTGCAGCGTATTTGAATGTTGATCCGGCTATTGTGAGAATATTATTTGCCATCATCACATTTGGTGGATTTGGGTTAGGTTTTATGGCATATATCATTCTTTGGATCGTGTTGCCGGCTAAAGATGTCGAAGGTTATGCGGGAAAAAGATTGTTCCGCAATCCCGAAGGCAGGATCATTGGGGGCGTATGCAGCGGTTTAGCAGCTTATTTCAACAAAAGTGTCGTAGGTATCCGATTGATATTCCTGGCACCAATATTATTAAATCTGCTGGTTAATGCATTAGATGGATTTGGATCACGAGGTAATTTCATTTTCATTCCCAATATCTTATTTGGCTCACTGACCAGCACATTTGTTATTGCCTATATTATTTTATGGATAGTATTGCCGGAGGCAAGAAGCGCTTATGAAAAAATGGAGATGCGTGGTGAGAAGGTAGATGTCAATACGATAAAACAAAATGTCCAGGACAGGGCAAGGGAAATGGGCGAGGATATAAAGTCGGCCGCACAAAATATTTCCAATAAAGCAAAAGAGTTTTCACAAACAAGAGGAAAGGCATTTGCAACCGAGGTAAGACAGGCAGCCAGGCCAGTAGGCAGCGGCATTGGTCATGCAATTGGAGTCTTATTTAAAGTTCTCTTTTTGTTCATTGCCGGTTCTATTGCATTTGGTTTATTTATTGCGATCATTGCTATCATTTTTGGGGGAGTTGCGTGGTGGCCATTCAATGATTATATCTGGACTGACAGGTTGCAACCTGCATATGCCTGGGGCACGCTCATCCTTTTTATGGGTGTTCCGTTGATCGGTTTCCTTGTTTGGATCATAAGGAGAATTATCGGTGCCAAATCACGAGGCAGCTATCTTGGTTGGGTATTTGGGGGTCTTTGGGCGTTGGGTTGGGTAGCACTTATCATGCTCATAACAAACATTGTCAGGGAGACCAGTTCATTTCAAAAAACAGAACCGACTGAAATCCCGATAACACAACCGGGCAACAAAATGACAATAATGGTTTCGCAGCCTGTCCTTGAATACACAGATAGATTTTGGTGGGCAGATGATGAAGCACAGGGTTGGAATATCGGCAACGATTCATTAAGACTTTCATGGGTCGATTTTACCCCGGAAAAAAGTCCCGATTCAAATTATCATATTTTATTAGTTAAGCAAAGTTGGGGAAGATCTGCAAACGATGCACTAACCAGGGCGCAACAAATCGAGTACAGAGTTATCAGCAAGGACAGCATTGTTGATATCGGAAATGGCTTTGCCATCAGTAAGAACAGCAAATTCCGTGGTCAGAACGTTGAATTAATAATACAGGTACCGGTCGGCAAAAAGTTGAGGTTTGATGAGTCCATCGCCAGAAAACTGAAACATGTTGAAGTAAGAACTTATGATGGTAGAAGAAGAGGACGAATAGATTTTAATGATTGGTTTGGGTTCAGAACAAATGTTGATTACGTAATGACTGATAAAGGGGAAAAGGGAACACTTGTCGATCCAAACAAACCAATGGAAGAATCTCCGGCTACGCATTCCAACGGTGACTACAGGTATCAGGAAACTGAACCTGTGACCAAAGACAGCCTCGACGCACAACGCCGGAGGGTACAGGAAGAACAAAAGAAATTAAAGGACATGGAGGAAAAAAGTAAACAGAAAAAAGACTCGATCAGCGGCAATAGCAAAAAGGAAAGCATGGATGATATGAGTAATGAAGAAGGTATTGCAGGATCACCTGTCTTCTCGCTCGTTCAACTATTTAATTAAACTCGGTTGAAGTTGGAATTTTCTCTCGCCCCAGGGCGGGATGAGAAAAAGGAGCTCCGTTTTCGGAGCTCTTTTGTTATAGTGAACATTATCTTTGCCCACCACAAATAGTTTTATGAAGAATACTCCTTTTACAGATAAACATATTGCTTTGGGTGCGAAGATGGCTGAGTTTGCCGGGTACAACATGCCTATTTCTTACTCAGGCATAAATGATGAGCATGCCGCCGTGAGGAGAAATGCCGGCGTATTTGACGTAAGCCATATGGGAGAGTTCATCCTGAAAGGAGAACACGCTCTTGATCTTATCCAACGGGTTACTTCCAATGACGCATCAAAACTTGCGAACGGAAGAGCGCAGTACAGTTGTCTAACAAATGAGAATGGAGGCATTGTTGATGACCTGCTCGTGTATTGCATTGAAGAAAACAAAGTTTACATGCTTGTCGTCAATGCAAGCAATATTGAAAAAGACTG
>JAICPX010000235.1 GCA_025929635.1 Chitinophagaceae bacterium | reverse complement strand
TTTAGCCGAGGTCAGTACCAATATTATTGATCAGTGTGTGGCACAAGGTGTGCCGTTTGCAAGAGAATATGGCGGTTTGTTAAGTAATCGCTCATTTGGCGGTACACAGGTACAAAGAACTTTTTATGCCGCGGGTCAAACCGGTCAGCAATTATTGATCGGCGCTTACCAGGCATTGGAAAGACAAGTGGCGCTGGGTAATGTGAAAATGTATAGCCGACATGAAATGCTTGATATTGTCAGGATCGACGGCAAAGCAAGAGGAATTATTTGTCGCAATTTGATCACCGGTAAACTCGAAAGATTCTTTGGACATGCCGTATTGTTATGCACAGGTGGATATGGAAATGTGTTTTACCTGAGTACAAATGCAATGGGATGTAATGTTACGGCTGCGTGGAAAGCGCATAAGCAAGGTGCATTGTTTGGTAATCCATGTTTTACGCAAATACATCCTACGTGTATTCCTGTTACTGGCGATCACCAAAGTAAGCTGACATTGATGAGTGAGTCATTAAGAAATGATGGCCGTATCTGGGTACCCAAAAAACAGGGCGATAATCGCAAGCCGAATGAAATACCGGAAGATGAAAGGGATTATTACCTGGAGAGAAGATATCCTGCATTTGGAAATCTGGTTCCCAGGGATGTTGCATCGAGAGCGGCGAAAGAAAGATGCGATGCCGGTTTTGGAGTAGGTACATCAAAGCAGGCTGTTTATTTGGATTATGCCGATGCAATCAAAAGATATGGACATACGGAGGCCGGCAAACAAGCATTAGAAAATCCTGATGAAGCAACTGTGATCAGGCTTGGCAAAGAAGTGGTGAAAGAGAAATATGGTAATCTTTTCGATATGTATGAAAAGATCACGGGTGAGAATCCTTATGAAGTGCCAATGAGAATTTATCCGGCGGTTCATTATACGATGGGTGGACTTTGGGTAGATTATGAGTTGATGACAACGGTTCCCGGGTTGTATTGTTTAGGCGAAGCCAACTTTTCTGATCATGGAGCAAACCGCCTTGGCGCATCTGCATTGATGCAGGGATTGGCGGATGGATATTTTGTGATCCCATATACGATCGGTAATTATTTATCTGATGAAATAAGAACAAAAGCCGTCCCGCTTGACCATCCGGCATTTGTCGAAGCTGAAAAAGCGGTTGCTGATCGTATCAATCAATTGATGAATATTAAGGGCAAGCAATCTGTTGAAAGTTTTCATAAACGTTTGGGAAAAATAATGTGGGACAAATGCGGGATGGCAAGAAATGCCGGAGGATTGAAGCAAGCTATTTCCGAAATACAGCAACTGAAAAAAGAATTTTGGAGCGATGTTCGGATTCCCGGTGAGATCAATGAAATGAATCCTGAGTTGGACAAGGCTGGACGAGTTGCAGATTTTATTGAATTGGGAGAACTAATGTGCATCGATGCACTAGACCGGAATGAAAGCTGTGGTGGACATTTCAGGGAAGAGAGCCAAACCGAGGAAGGAGAGGCGAAGAGGGACGATAACACTTATGCTTACGTATCAGCATGGGAATTTAAAGGAGATAATCAATGGGAATTGCACAAGGAGGAATTGAGATTTGAGGTGGCGAAACCAAGTCAAAGAAGTTATAAATAATTTGCATTGCTAAATTGTTGAATTGATAAATTGTTATCGTGGATACCAAGAAGTACCTAAAAGCCAATGACATCGAAGCATTTCGGCTTTCTTTTCATCTCGGTAATTATGTTTGGGACATAGTGTTAAAATGGAACAATTTTTCTCAACGAACAGTTGGTGAACAATTTGTGAGAGCCGTGGATAGTATTTCTGCAAATATTGCAGAAGGATTCGGGAGATACGGAAAGAAGGACAAAATTAAATTCTATCGATATAGACAAGGATCCTTAAGTGAATCTCTAAACTGGAATGAAAAGTCAAGAGTAAGAAGTTTATTATCGATTGATGAATACAAATATATTTTTAATGAGCTTCAAAAATTACCTAAGGCGATCAATTCGTTAATATTATTTACAAATCAAAAATTGAAAGTTTAAATAATAAACGAGAAACAATTTAGCAATTTAACAATGGAACGTACAAACATAAATCTCAAACTCAAAGTCTGGAAACAAAAGAACGGTCAAACTGCCGGTGGTTTTGAAACCTATGATGTAAAAGATATTTCAACTGAAATGTCTTTTCTCGAGATGTTTGATGTATTGAATGAAAGGTTGATCGAAGAAGGCAAAGAACCGATCGCATTTGATCATGACTGTCGTGAAGGAATTTGTGGCACCTGTTCAATGTATATCAACGGCCGCCCGCATGGACCATGGCATGCAACCACAACCTGCCAGCTGCACATGAGAGCATTCAAAGACGGAGAAACAATTGTGGTAGAACCCTGGCGGGCCAATTCATTTCCCGTAATTAAGGATCTGGTTGTTGATCGTACTTCCTTTGATAGAATAATCCAGGCCGGCGGTTTTATTTCTGTAAATACAGGCAATGCTGTTGATGCAAATGCAATTCCTGTTGATAAAGATAAGGCCGATGCCTCGTTTGCCGCGGCTGCTTGTATTGGTTGTGGCGCTTGTGTTGCTGCGTGCAAAAATTCTTCTGCCATGTTGTTTGTATCTGCAAAAGTTACACACCTTGCCTTATTACCACAAGGCGATCCTGAAAGAAGAAACAGGGCATTGGCAATGGTAGCGCAAATGGATAAGGAAGGTTTTGGCGGATGTACCAATACGGGTGCCTGTGAGGCAGTTTGTCCAAAAGAAATATCAATAGAAAATATTGCCCGTTTGAACAAAGAATATCTCATGGCAGGTTTGACAGCGGATAAATAGGACCGTTCATATAGGATTTGTCTCGTCTGGCCTAAGGCCCGGTGGGACTTTTTTATTTAGGGCAGGTATTCGTACATTCAGCGACTCAAATTTGCTATTATGAATTTAAAGAATCTTTTACCTGCAGCGTCTTTGCTGTTTATTATTTCATGTACCGATAATACTAAGGGAGTGACAACAAGAACGCCATACAAGTGGCCTGAAGGAGTGGCTGCACCGAAGACCGAAAAGAAGCCCTATGAAATGGTAGCGCATGGCGACAAAAGGATCGATGATTATTACTGGATGAATGACTATTTCAAAAAAGGGCCTGATAGTACGAGGGTTGTTGACTATTTAACCGCAGAGAATACATATCTCGACACGATGATGTCGGGTACAAAACAATTCCAGGAGCATCTGTATAATGAAATGAAGGCAAGGATCAAAGAAAAAGATGAATCGGTCCCTGTTTTCAACAATGGTTATTATTATTATACAAGAACAGATGAAGGCAAACAGTATTATAAATATTGCCGGAAAAAAGGCAGCCTTGATGCACCGGAAGAAATTTTGATTGATGTTGATTCAATGGGAAAAGATATTCCTTTTATTTCGGTGGCTGGTTTTAATGTAAGTCCCGATAATAAGTTGCTTGCTTTTGGTGTCGACAAAGTTTCCCGCAGGCAATACACGATCCAGGTCAAAAACCTGGAAACAGGAGAAATTTTAAAAGATGAAATAAAGGGTGCAAGTGCCGGCACTACATGGGCTGCCGATAGTAAAACGCTGTTTTATACGCTTAATAATCCTGCAACACTATTAACTGAAAAGATCAAGAGACATACACTTGGTGATGATACAGCAAAAGATGTGGTGGTATATCATGAGCAGGACCCCACTAACTATATCGGTGTTTATAAAACCAAATCACAGAAATACCTTGTCATTTATTCCAGTGCGACATTATCATCTGAGTACCGGATCCTTGAAGCGGATAATCCAGGCGCTGGTTTCCGGATGTTTCAACCAAGAATGAAAGAGGTATTGTATTCCATAGATCATTGGGGCGATAAATTTTTGATCAATACAAACTGGAATGCGAAGAATTTTAAATTGATGGAAGCCCCGCTTGACAAAACTGCCAGTGAAAATTGGAAGGAGGTGATCCCCCACCGTACCGACGTTCTGCTGGAAGGGGTCTCAGTTTTTAAAGATCATTGGGTGATCACGGAAAGAAAAGAAGGGTTGCTTCAATTAAGGATCCGTGAAGTAGCCTCCAACAATGAACATTACTTAGATTTTGGTGAACCAGCCTATGCGGCATATGTGGGTGCGAATCCGGATTTCAATTCAACGACTTTGCGGTATAACTATACCTCGATGACGACACCCAACTCAGTTTTTGATTACGACATGAACACAAAGAAAAAAGACCTGAAGAAAGAAACGCCGGTGCTCGGGGGTTTTAGTAAAACGGATTATGTAACAGAAAGAATATTTGTAACAGCAAGGGATGGGGTCAAAGTACCTGTTTCTATTGTTTATAAAAAAGGAACTCCTAAAGATGGTAGTGCACCGTTACTGCTTACCGGTTACGGATCTTATGGTTCCAGTTCTGATGCAAATTTTAGTTCGAATCGTTTGAGTTTGCTTAATCGTGGATTTGTATTTGCCATTGCACATATTCGCGGCGGCGAAGAAATGGGAAGGCAATGGTATGAAGACGGGAAGATGATGAAAAAAATAAATACGTTCAATGATTTTATCGATTGCGGCGAAGCGTTGATAAAACAGAAATATACTTCCAAAGGGCACCTGTATGCCGTCGGTGGTAGTGCGGGAGGTTTGTTGATGGGTGCTGTGGCAAATATGGCCCCGGATCTTTGGAATGGGATCGTCGCTCATGTTCCTTTTGTTGATGTGGTTACGACAATGTCTGATCCAAGCATTCCTCTTACCACAAACGAATATGATGAGTGGGGAAATCCTGCTAACAAGGATCATTACTTCTATATGAAATCATATTCACCGTATGATAATGTGGAGAAAAAGAACTATCCCAACATACTTGTAACAACCGGTTTGCATGATAGCCAGGTTCAATATTTTGAGCCGGCAAAATGGGTAGCTAAATTAAGAGAAATGAAAACCGATAAGAACCTTCTTTTAATGCAAACAAAAATGTCGGCAGGTCATGGTGGGGCATCGGGAAGGTTTGATTATTTGAAAGATGTTGCACTGGAATATGCCTTCTATTTTGCACTGGAAGGTATAACGCAGTAAAATTGATAAGATTTGCTTCCGGGAAGCGGTTGTTTTGCCAGCGATCCCGGTTGTATCGGCGCATGCACACGGTCTAAAATCAGCCCACGGTTTAAACCCAGCCCACAGTTTAAACCGTGGGCTATTCATTTTGGCATTGTACGTAGGATTGCTGGCATAAAATGCTGAATTTTACGTTTAATGAAATGCGCCCGGGTGTATTCCCTGCCCTCCGGTCAGGCGGGCACGATGCAATCAAAATTTCAAATGAAAAACCACCGCTTTTGAGCAAAAAACGGCTGATACTGGTTCTCGTTACCCTTTTATCACTGGAAAGCTTTTCTCAAATTATCATCCAGGATAAAAAGCCGTTTTCTAATCTCCGTAAAAGAAAGATCGCCGTGGTTGCCGACACCGTTCGCATTGACTCATTCAGCGTTATTCCGAAGACATTTCTTATAGAGGGCTTTAGTGATTCCACTTATTTTTTGGATAATGTAAATGCACTGTTGACCCGGAAAGTGATTCCACCAATCGACAGCGTTACGATCGTTTACCGGGTGTTTCCATATAAATTGAATTCAGTCGTTCAACGATTGAATTATGACAGTGTAAGCTATAAATTTTATGCAAAACCTTTTGAGTTTGGAGGGAATGATCAGCAGATCGCAAGAGGTCTTTTTGATTTTGGCAATCTTCAATACAATGGTAGCATTGATCGTGGTGTTTCATTTGGTAATAGCCAGGATGCGGTTGTGAATTCGAATTTGAATCTCACCCTGCAGGGAATGTTAGGCGATAGTATCGAGATCCGTGCCGCGATCACTGACAACAATTTACCCATTCAACCTGATGGAACAACGCAACAACTCAATGAGTTTGACCAGGTGTTTCTTCAATTCAGGAAAAGGACATGGCAATTGAATCTTGGCGATATCGATATCAGGCAAAACACCAGTTACTTTCTGAATTTTTATAAGCGATTGCAGGGGATCTCTTTTGAAACAAAAAATAACATCGGGAGAAACAGTTCATCAAAGAGTCTTGTAAGCGGTTCAATTGCAAAAGGGAAATTTACAAGAAATATTTTCCAGGGATTGGAAGGCAACCAGGGACCCTATCGATTGACTGGTGCTAATAATGAATTCTTCTTTATTATCCTGGCAGGAACAGAACGGGTTTTTATTGATGGCGAATTGTTACAGCGCGGCGAAGACCAGGATTATGTGATCAATTATAATACGGCTGAAGTTACTTTCACTCCACGACGAATGATCACAAAAGACAGTCGGATACAGGTGGAATTTGAATATGCCGACCGGAATTTTCTCAATGCCAATCTTTATGTATCACAGGAATTTGACCTGAATAATAAACTGAAATTATTTGTTGGCGCTTTTAATAACAGTGATGCCAAAAATTCCCAGATCAATCAAACACTGGATGATAACCAGAAGCAATTCCTGGCAAACCTTGGTGATAGTATACAAAATGCCTTGTATCCTTCTGCGATCATTGATACAGCATTTGATGCCGGGAAGATCCTGTATGAAAAGATCTATTACAACCCGGGCACGGGAATAGATTCTTTTTATCAATATTCAACCGATCCTTTGGTTGCAAAGTATAATCTTGCTTTTACCGACCTGGGAGAGGGCCGGGGTAATTATATTCCTGATTTTAACGGAGCCAATGGTAAAGTATACAAGTTTATTATGCCAGTTGCAGGTGTTAAACAGGGAAGGTACGAGCCGGTGATCATTCTTGTTACTCCTAAAAAACAACAACTGATGACAGTGGGAGCAGACTATAAGATCAGCAACAACACGTTGTTAAAAGCGGAACTTGCCATGAGTAATTATGATGCCAATACTTTTTCGGCAAAGGATAATGGTGATGACATTGGCATCGCTACCAAACTCCGGTTTGCGAATTCTGCTTTGCTTCGATCATCA
>JAICPX010000010.1 GCA_025929635.1 Chitinophagaceae bacterium | reverse complement strand
GAATACCAAACAGATGTGATGACGGGAAGATATGATGCCTCGTATGGCTGTTTTTTGAAGGGAAATAAGGATAAAACCTTTCAATTTTTGCCTCCAATCCACAGTGGTTTTATTGTTGATGGCGATGTAAAGGACATGGAGTTAATTCGAATCTCAAACGATAGCAAGCTTTTGCTGATTGCACTAAATAATGACTCACTCAGAGTATTTGAAATGGCGCACTACCAGAAAAATAAAAACAATTAATCAAGCGACCGGTAAATTCCGACCTCCAATCCCCTTAATTCAGCAAGCCCTCTTAAACGACCGATTGCCGAATAACCGGGATAGGTTTTCTTTTTCAGATCATCAAGCATCTGGTGACCATGATCCGGCCGCATTGGTATAGATATGTTTCTTCTTTTCTGAATCTGCAACACTTCTTTCACTACTGCATACATATCCGTATCGCCTGCAAGATGATCGGCCTCGTAAAAATTTCCCTCGTCATCCCGTTTTGTATTCCTTAAATGAAGAAAATGAACATGATCGCCAAAACGCTTTAGCATTTTGGGAATATCATTTTCTGCCCTGGCTCCAAAACTGCCGGTACAAAAGCATAAACCATTTGTTTGCGAAGGAACTGCTACCAGCATATCTGCAACATCCTGCTCTGTACTCATAATTCTTGGTAGGCCTAATACGGGGTATGGTGGATCATCAGGATGTATCGCCAGCTTTACACCGGACTCTTCAGCAACCGGGACAACCTGTTTTAAGAAAAAAAATAAATGCTGTTTTAGTTTACCGGGATCTATTCCTTCATACTTTTTTAATTCTTTCAATACTATCGCGGGTGTAAAGGATTCATCGTTGCCGGGCAAACCCAACATCATGTTTGCATATAATTTCTGTCGTTGCGGTTCGGTAAATTCATTGTATCGTTTTTTTGCTTTTGCAGTCTCAGCCTCAGAATAATCTCTCTCAGCACCTGGTCTCTTGAGTAAAAAAAGATCAAATACGAGGTAGTCAATACGGTTGAAATAAAGCGCGGTGCTTTTGTCCGGCATTTCATATTTTGTGTCTGTTCGCAGCCAGTCCAGGATCGGCATAAAATTATAGGTGATCACCTGTAACCCACATGCCGCCACATTGCGAATACTTTGTTTATAATTTTCAATGTGCTGTAAGTAATTTCCACCCTGTCTTTTTATATCATCGCTTACAGGCAGACTTTCGATCACTGTCCAGGTCATGCCTGCTGCCTCGATCATTGCCTTGCGTTTTTCGATCTCATCGACCGGCCATACATCGCCAACCGCAATATGATGAAGCGCGGTAACAACACCGGCACAACCGGCCTGTCTTATGTCCCATAGACTTACCGGGTCATTTGGCCCGAACCATCTCATTGTTTGATGCATCAACATAATAATAACCTGTATAGTGATATCGTCACGTCCTTCGTGGTCCGTAGTGTTCTTTGTGTTCCGGTGTTTTTGGGACAGAACGGCCACAAAGGAATGCACAAAGTACAGAAAGTCTTATTCAGATCACTCAAGAGGATGGTTACTAAAGAATATTTCTTAGCAGTGTTGAGGTTATCCTGGATTTAAATAAACCTGTTGATGATATTTTCAAGATATTCCTGTTTGCCACTTTTCATAGCTGGTTCGCCATTTTCAATAGCATAGGCCCGCAAGTCTTCCAGCGAAAGTTTTCCTTCCTCAAATTCTTTTCCCCTGGCAGTATCAAAGCTTGCATATCGTTCTTTTCTTATTTTTTTGAGATCAGAATTGTTTAAAATATTATCTGCTGTCACCAGGGCCCTTGCGAAAGCATCCATTCCGCCGATATGTGCATGAAAAAGATCTTCGGGATCAGTCGAATTGCGACGGATCTTTGCATCAAAGTTTATTCCACCGCCTTTAAAACCTCCGGCTTGTAAAATCACCAGCATTGCCTCTGTTAATTCATTTATGTCGGTTGGAAACTGGTCGGTGTCCCAGCCGTTCTGATAATCCCCCCGGTTTGCATCGATGCTCCCCAGTAAACCGGCGTCTGCAGCTACCTGCAGTTCATGGGTGAACGTATGTCCTGCCAGTGTTGCATGATTGACCTCAACATTTAATTTAAAGTCGTCAAGCAGATCGTACTGACGCAAAAAACCAATTACCGTTTCGCAATCATAGTCGTATTGGTGTTTGCTTGGTTCACATGGTTTGGGTTCAATAAAAAATGTTCCTATAAATCCATTCTTTCTTGCATAATCTCTTGCTGACTGCAAGAATTTTGCAAGATGTTCTTTCTCCCTTTTCATATTTGTATTCAGCAGGCTCATATATCCCTCTCTCCCGCCCCAGAAAACATAATTCTCACCTCCCAATGCGATCGTTGCATCCAGTGCCGCTTTTACCTGGGCGGCTGCATGGGTCAGTACATGAAAATCGGGATTGGTAGCGGCTCCATTCATGTAACGTTTATTGGAAAAAAGATTTGCTGTGCCCCAAAGCAGTTTTACGCCGCTGGCCGCTTGTTTGATCGAGAGATAATCAGTGATCGCTTTTAGTCTTCTTTCATTTTCTTTTATATCATTCGTATAATCTATAACATCCAGGTCATGAAAACAGTAATAGGGTAATCCAAGTTTGGTGATAAACTCAAATGCAGCATCGGCTTTGTCCTTTGCTTTCTCAACGGGATCTGTCTTTTCATCCCAGGGAAATAAATGGGTTGGTTCACCAAACGGATCTGCACCATTCCCATTGAAGCTATGCCAGTATGCACAGGCAAATCGTAAATGATCCTTCATGGTTTTACCCGCGACAACTTTGTTTTCATCATACCAACGAAACGCAAACGGATTGTCCGAATCTAAACCTTCGTATTTTACAAGATCGATCCCCGGGAAGAAATCTTTCCTGCTTTTTGTAGTCATACTCATTTCTTTTAATTTAAGTCGCTTATAAAATCAGCTACCTTTTAATGCCTGTAAAAATCCTGTAAATGCAGGTTTTTTCTGGTAACCACTATAAAATAATGTTGGAAAATCTGTATTACCCAAACTAACAACGATCCAGCTATCCGCGTCTGTTAAATTCCAAACTGTAATTCCATATCGCTGCGCCGGAGGAATGTTCCTGTTATAAGATTCTGCCACATATTTGAATTTATCAGCCTGTTGTTGTAACAAAGGGTCGGTTGGTACAAACGGAGTTGTGTTATTTGGGTTGATCCTGATATCAAGTTCCGAAACATGGATCTTCATTCCTGTCGCTGCCAGTTTGGTGAACATGTTATCGATTGCCGAATTTGACGTATTGATATTTATGTGCATTTGGGTACCAATTCCATGAATAGGTACATTTTGTGACTTCAATGCATTGACCATCGCAATAAGAGAATCCAGTTTTGCCGTACTTGATTCAAGATTATAATCATTAATAAATAACAATGCAGATGGATCTGCCTGGTTCGCATAAGTAAATGCACTGGCTATGTATGAACGACCAAGGACCGGGTACCAATAAAACTGATCGTTTACAGAACTTCCGGTTCTTAAGCTACCATTTTCAGCAAATACTTCATTTACCACATCCCATGCTTTTACTTTCCCTTTATACCTGTCGACCATAGTCGTGATCCAGTTCTGCATAGCATTATTCACTTGTACAGGGTCTAATGATGACCCGTTTGCCAGCACCGATAAGTTATCAATAAAAAACTCTCCGGCAGTTGGAAAGTGAAATTTTATAGAAATACTATTCTCAGTCGGCGTAAATGGAAAAGAATATTCGGCCCACGTTGCTGTTAATGTTTGATTTTGCTGTGCATAATAAGAGCTGCCCTGGGCTACGGCTCTCAATGATTGACCCGCAACGCTAGCTTTTGCCCAATATTTCAATGTATAACCCGTACCTGAGGCCACAGAAAAATTATCAGAGTAAAGTTGTATGCTCCATGGATCCGGACCTGGCGTATTTACTAAAACCTTTGCAGCTTTTGTTCCATTTTGAACATCGCTTGTTATTATTGAAATATTCCCGGAAGTAGGCGCCGTTGATGAAACCACGCTGGCCCAATTTGTAAAATCATTTTCGAAACCCGGGTTAGCAATAAGGTTAGATCCGGTCGAGCCTCCTGTCAATGATCTCAGGTAAGTACCATTATTGTTTTGATGCCACACCAGGGTATGACCAAAGACATCCATTCCTGCAGCCTGTATAAGATTCACCAATTCATCTGTTCTCGAAAAATCATAGCTGCCATCATTCCTCACATTAGCGCCATGTTTCATTTGATATTCAAATGTCACCCGGTCAAATTGTTGTTTAACCAGGGAAGCATAGCTTGTATTATTTTTCATCAGGTCATAACTGATAGCAACTCCAACGGGGTAGGTGGCTGCCTGTTTTAAAGTGGTTGTATCGGATGGAGTTGGTGGCGCAGGCGGCTGGGGCGAAGGATCGCTATCCTTGCTGCAAGAAACCAACACCAGGAAAAGCGGCGTTATAAACCTGAACACATGTTTAATATTATTTGTTTTCATTTTCTTGTTTCCTGATCTAATTTACTTTTTATTTCCACAGTACTGTTCTTTAAGCCCGGTGATGTGGCTGTGATTTTTATTGGTCCTGGTCTATTTTTTTCGGGGGCGACGATTATCAAAGCGAGTCCGAAGTAGGCAGCTCTTTCATTTGATGCAAATGAAATGAGACTGGCAGGATCACCATTATCAGTCGCTACAATGTGCCCGGGACCTTCTGTGGTAAAGCTTATCTCATTTTTAGCACCAGGAACTAAGCGCCGGTTTTTATCTGCCACCTGTACGGTAATAAATGAAATACCCGCACCGTCGGCATTAATGATGTTACGATCTGCTGTCATTAATAATGATGGGTCACTGATAAATTCATTTGCTGTGCGTAAGATCCACTTCTTTAAAACTTTTTCCGATGTGCCTGCAATTACCGCTTCTGTAGGGTTGGTATCGGCCACCACATTATCGTTGCGGTCGGTGACTTGCGGTCTTTCATCATAAATTAAATGGTCAGGTTGAGAAGTATAACGCATAAATCGCCATCCATCGTTGATCTTTATTCGCTGCCTGGCTTGTGTTGACTTTAGTGGCTGTTTAACAGACTGTGCAATGCTGTCATTAAATAGCATTAGGATGATAACTAAGATGCACAAACCAATTTTAGAAAAATAATCCCCCTTCTTCACCCTATCAACATTCAATTCCATTGATTCTTGTTTGGTATGGTTTTTCGCAATCGGCTAGAAAGCACGAATAGGAAGAAAACCGTTTTTACTTTTTAAAAAGAGAGAGGTGAGTACACCTCTCCTTTTTTCTGCTTGCATATTAGCGAAAACTACTAATGCCGATGTTTGAATTGATCTCCGGATCAATATGATCATTTTGATCAAACCCTATATCAATATCCGGGATTTTGGTAAGCTGCTTTTTCATCTGCTGTTAATTCCATCCCATCGATCTGGCCCTGCGGAATAGGACGCAAATAATGCCTGGGTTCGATGGTACGTGTTATTGTTGCTGGCGTATGATTTCCATAAGCTGCACCAGAAATCCGGTACGTACCCGCAAGCTCGCTCCATTTTTGGGTGCGAACAAGATCGAACCAGCGATGACCTTCACCAAAATACTCACGGGAACGCTCTGCCAGAATATAATTCACATCGATAGTAAGAGGTGTGGCTGCGATCATTGCCGCACTATTATCTGCAACATATGCTGCATTGTCCTTATTAGAGAATTTCCATTTACCAGCACGTGCACGCACTACATTGATCAGGTCCCTTGCAGTCTTACCGGCTGCGGTAGTTGCACCTTTTACCGCTGCTTCGGCAGCGATAAAATAGAGTTCGGAAAATTTACCAATCTTGAACGGACGTGTGCTTGGCGCGTTAGGTTCACCGAGGCCAACGTTACCAGTACGATAGACTCCCATTTTCCAAAGACCAGGAAATACGATCCTGCTTATTCCGCTCGGAGCGATCACAAAATCTGCTCTACCCGGCATTTGACCCGCCCCAACAGCATTAGATGTTTTGCCCGGAAAAGAGGCACCAGTTGGGTAAACAAGACCTACTGCCTGCGCGTCATACTCGAGGAAGCTCAATATTGGCTGACCTGGCGTTACCGGCATGTCGTTGGCGTTATAAAGAGTGGCATTAGGGGTACCACCTTTAGGCCAGTTACCTCTATAGACGGTGCTGAATGTACCGTCATACCTGGAGTCCAATGTTTTTTCTGCAAATGTGTTTGTAAACACATCAACTGGCGGAGCCATGCGAATATAAGGGCGGCCTAATCCCTGCACTGCTTCCCTTTGAACAGAACTTACTGCAGCACCGGTACCATCTGGATTTGGCGCGCTTCTTATTATTGTATAGTTCCAGTTCACCATCCACACTGCCGAGTTTCTCCCATCATTTCCGATTTCACTTTGAAATCCTGTTAACGGTGACCCATTGTAGAATTCGCTTTGTTCGGTATGATCTGCATATAATACCATTTCCTTATTACGATCATTTCCTCCAACATGCAAATCATAAAACGTATTCTCCAGCCCGAAGGGACCGGGATTATTTATAGCCTCGACTGCAATATCATAAGCCTTCTGAAAATACCACGCTGCATCATGACCATCCGGGTCGGTTCGGGGTGATGCGGGATAAGTTGGAATATTGTTTGGGTTTTGTAACCACCATGCATAAGTTAAATATGCTTTTGCCAAATAAAGACGCGCAGCAGTTTTAGTGACTCCGCCAGTTACCCTGGGTGTCGCTGGCAATTCATTAATTGCCTGTAACAGGTCCGGGAATATAGCTTTGGTATAAACTTCGGGCACCGTGTTGCGAACGGATTTTCTTGATGGTGCAGTATTGAACTTTAGTTCCCCTGCACCTAAATCCAACGGCACTCCTCCAAATGTTTGCACCAATAAGAAATAGTCAAAAGCACGGAAGAACCTTGCTTCAGAAATTAACGGCTGCGGTATGGTCCCAACTTCAGCGGCATTTTCAATAATGCCGCTGGCTGTATTAATATTGGAGAATGCGACTCCCCATAACACATCACTACGACTACCTGCCGGAGTTACATTACCCACGCCACTGAGATCCATATCCCTGAAGTTCGCGTCAGCACTTTGGCCGTATGTATATTCGTCCGTACCTGTTTCTAATGTGTTATAATAGTACGGTTGACCATAGATAAATCGAAGATGTGCATATTGCGAGGTGATCCCTCCCAATACTCCTTTTTCAGTTTTGAAAAACCCGGGTGTATATATGCTGCGGGGCTGTTCTTCAAGGATTTTTTTACATCCGGAAAACGCCAACGTAAACACCGCTGCTAAAAAAACAATTTTTATTTGAATTGGTTTCATAACCGTTTTTTTTAAAATGTAAGATTGAGGCCAACAATATAATTGCGCGTCGATGGAGTATTAAAACCTACTGTCAGTATCCGCGCCTGATAACCACCTGCCGCAACATTTTGGTTACCGGGTGAATTGGTTTCCGGATCCAGCCCGGATTCTTTATGGAATGGTGAGAACATCACCAACGGATTTTGTGCAGTGAAATACATCCGCAGCTTAACATTGGAATTTTTTATCAGCTTTCGGCTAAAGTCATACCCCAGTGTTATGGTGCGAATTTTCAGGAAAGAACCGTCAAAGTAACTAAGCGTACTTGCGTATTTGGGATTATCATTGCTGATGGGACCTGCGGGATTGGGGTACTTCGCATCGGTGTTGCTTGGTGTCCAGTAGTCCACGCTTATATTATTTCTACGGCCCGTTAATAAATTTAAATAGCCTGCTGAGCCGTGAATAGTGCTTACAAGAATTCCGCCGTTTCTATAAATTCCGACGACACCAAGGTCAAATCCTTTATAAGCGACACGTGTGTTAAAGCCACCCTGGAAATCCGGATCCACATCCAGGATTTGTCTGTCCGCGGGTCCGATCGCTCTTACCGGCACGCCACTGGAATTATAATCACCGGTATACAATACTTTTATCATACCAACAGTTCCCCCGGGCTCAAGGATATCACGGTGCAGGTCTTTGTCCTGCCATAGACCAATTTTCTTATAGTCGAAGATTGCGTTTATGTTGTGTCCGACAAACCATGCGTTCCCTTCGTCCCTCGTTTGTCCCGATGCGAGCGAGACAAGCTTATTATTGTTTATATAAAAATTAAATCCTGCATCCCAGGTCCAGCCACTCTTTGTATTAAGGATCATACCATTCAAGCTAAGTTCAAACCCTTTGTTTTGTGTTGAACCAATATTTGCTGTATATCCCGAAACACCTGAAGTTGGCGGAAGGCCTAAGCCAAGAAGAATATCTTCTGTTTTTGTTATATAGTATTCCAACGTACCCGATAACCTGCTGTTGAGAACCGTGAAATCCAGGCCAATATTAAAAGTCTTGGAGAATTCCCATCCTAACTCTTCATTCGGTAATTGGGATACATAGTAGCCCGTGCTATAAGTGGAAGGGCCGAAATTATACGGACGGGTACTTAATAAGCCAAGGGTAGCATAAGGCGCGATGGCCTGGTTAGATGTTTCTCCATACCCTGCCCGCAATTTCAAATTGTTTATGACAGCGATATTTTGCATAAAAGATTCCCTGGAGATATTCCAGCCTACAGACACAGCAGGGTAAGTGTGCCATTTGTGACCTTCAGCCAACCGCGATGAGGCATCCGAACGAACAGTAGCTGAGATCATGTAGCGATTGTCGAGTGAATACATCACCCGGCCCATTACAGACTGTAGACCCCATAACTGGTATTCCTGGTTAGCTGGATTCACTATGATCTGGCCGGCGGCCTGCCCGATGTTGTAAAATTGAAAAGCATCTGCAGGTATATCCTGCGCCGACATGTTTGAACGATTATATTTACTCCGCTCAGCCGAATAGAGTGCCACTGCATTTACAGTATGTCTTCCCGCAAAAGTGCGATCGAAGCTAAGCAGGTTTTCGAGAGTCCAGTGATAGGTGTGCCTGTTATCAATAGATGCAGATGATACAGAGCCAGGGTTCGTACTGCCAATCCCTTGTCCGGTATAAGCTCCGTTATTGCTTTGTATGTAGTCAAGTCCAAGATTTATACGGTATTTTAATCCATCCAGAAACGGAGCTTTCACTTCACCATAGATGGCATTGTAAGATGCAAAACCGCGTGTTTCATTTATCCATTGATCATTTTCTGTTAAACGTTCCACTACGTCCTCGCTGAAAATATACTGATCGTCGGCCGCCATCCGTATTATTCTTTTCATAGTTCCATCAGGATTAAACGGAGTTGAAATAGGCGACATGCTTAATGTGTTGTATAAACCGACCTGGTTACCTTCAGTTTGGTTATAGTTACCGTACGTAGTGAAACCAAAACGGAAAAGTTTGCCAAGCTGTTGATCCAATGAACCTCTGAATGAATATCGTTCATATTGCTGGGTGGGGATTACAGCCTGGTTTAAATAATAACCCAGCCCGAAATTGTAACTGGCAGACTCCGATCCACCTGAAAGGCTGATACTATGGTCTGTGACTATTCCCGTTTGATAAAACAAATCCTGCCAGTCAGTATTTAAATCGTTGGATTCATCTTGTCCATTAACGTACTGCCCTCTTGCTGCACGGAGTGCTACAAACTCCGGTCCATCCATCATAGGGTATTTTGCAAAAACAGATTGTGCCCCAACATACGAGCTATAATTTATCCGTGGCTTTCTATTTTTTGAACCCTTCTCAGTTGTTATTAGAATAACACCATTCGCCCCACGGGAACCGTAAATAGCAGTTGCTGAAGCGTCTTTGAGAATATCAATAGTTTTGATGTCATCTGGATTAATGTCGGCCAGGGAACCTATAAAAGGAATCCCGTCAAGAACTATCAACGGATTATTATCGGCACTTAAGGATCTTGTACCTCTGATGCGGATTTGCATAGTTGCTCCGGGCCGAGTTGAGTTTTGCGAAATTTCAACACCGGCTATACGTCCCTGTAAAGCCTGGGAAATATTTGGCGCCGGGACCTCACGCATCGCAAGACCGCTGATCGAAGCAACCGATCCGGTAACTGCTTCTTTACGTTGCGTACCATATCCTACCACTATCACTTCACCCAAACTGCCTGAAGAACGCGTTAACCTTACATTGATGTTCGCATTTTCGCCAACGGTAATTTCCTGATCAGTATAATTAATACTTGTAATAACCAATACGGCGCCTTTAGCCGCTCCAATGGAAAAGTTGCCATCATTATCGGTTGTTGTCCCGGTTGTAGTTCCCTTTACCATGATTGATGCTCCCACCACAGGCTGACCGTCTTCATTAACAATCCTTCCTTTAACCGTAACATTTTGAGCAAGACTATCTGCAGAGCACAGCAGAATTGATAACAGGCTGAGTGCCGTTATCCTGGTAAACCGCAATTTGAGCAGCAGTAACATGGATTTCAAATAAGCAGATTTTTTCATAATGTTTATTTTGGCAGTTGAATACTTAGTGAGACATTTTTATTTATAGAAGCATGATTGACTGTATATGGTCCGTCACAGGAGCAAATGCTTATTGAACAATATTGTTGAACAAAGAAAATTGGTGCAGAATAGCACGATGATAATTGAATTTTTATCCCGATTAAATTCATACAGCAGCCAGTCAAAAAGTGATTTATTAATGTGATCGCGACAAGCAGAAATGCGATTTCACAAAACGAATATAGGAGTTTTTTTAAAAATTGCAACCGATTGCAATTTTTTTTTCAAAAAATGGTTCTTTTATTTGTAGCCGCAACCAAATCTATGTCTGAACAAAAAGAAATAACGATCTATGATATTGCCAGGCACCTGAACATTTCGGCAACCACGGTAAGCCGCGGGTTAAAGAATCATCCTACAATTAATAAAAACACCAGGAAAAAGATCGCCGACGCCGCAAAGGAATTAGGTTATCGTTCCAACACTTTTGCGAGCAGCCTCCGGAGCAAAAAAACACATACCATTGGTGTAATCGTGCCCCGGCTGAACAGTAATTTCATGTCATCAGTACTTGCAGGCATGGAAGATGCCGCAAGCCGTGAACACTACAACCTGATCATCACTCAATCACTTGAAAAAAGAGAAAAGGAAAAGGCCAATGCACATACAATGTTCAATAAAAGGGTGGATGGGTTGTTGATCTCTTTGGCTTATGATACGGAGACCATCACTCATCTGCAGCCTTTTTTTCATAAAGGAATACCGGTAGTTTTTTTCGACAGAACATACCCTCATGCGGAGAGTACAAGTATTGTCATTGACAATTTTAAAGCGGCGTATGACGTCACCAAACACTTGCTGGAACAAGGTTCCAGGCGAATCATGCATTTGGGAGGCAATATGCTTCGGGATGTTTATTCAGAAAGATTAAGAGGTTACAAAAGAGCATTACAGGATCATAACATACCGTTTGATGAGAAAATGATCTATATAAGTAACCTGAGTGAGCAAGCTGGCACGGAAGCGGCAGAGTACATATTGAAAATGAAACCTGCCAAACGTCCCGATGCGGTTTTCAGCGCGAATGACACCGCTGCTGTTCATTGCATGATGACACTTAAAGGTGCCGGGGTTAAGATACCTGATGAAATTGCGTTTGCGGGGTTCAATAATGATCCGATCAGCAAAGTGATCGAACCAAATCTTACAACCGTAAACTATTCCGGCTACCAGGTAGGTGAAGTTGCCGTAATGAATCTGATTGCCCATTTAAAAGGCGTATCGAACATTAAAACCACGAATACTATTGTTTTGAGATCTGATCTTATCGTTCGCGAATCATCTTTAAAAAACAAATCTTCATAAAAGTTCTTTATATCATTTTTTTTGCGATTTTTATGCAACCGATTGCAACATGAAACCCAAAAAAGAGGTAACGATCTATGACATTGCCCAGAAGCTTGAATTATCTTCTGCGACGGTGAGTCGTGCCTTAAAGAACCATCCCGCTATCAATAAGAATACCAGAAAGAAAATACAGGACGCGGCTAAAGAACTGGGTTATCGTCATAATACGTTTGCGAGCAATTTGAGAAAACAAAGAACGAACACGATTGGTGTGATCGTTCATGAATTGAACAGTAACTTCATTACCTCTGTTTTGGCAGGAATTGAAAAAGTGACTGCGGAAGCCGGTTATGATCTTATTATCGCTCACTCTTCTGAAAGCTTTGAAAAAGAATCTGCCAATGCTCTCAATCTTTTTCATAAGCGGGTCGACGGTTTGATCGCGTCCCTTGCATTTGATACGGACGGCCTCGACCATTATAAATCATTTACTGATCGATCGATACCGGTAATATTTTTTGACCGGGTTGAAGAAAATAGCGAAAGCACGAAGGTTATTATTGACAATTATAAATGCGGCTACCAGGCAACACAGCATTTGGTTGAGCAGGGTTGTAAAAGAATTGTTTTAGTAACTGCAAATTTGAAACGCAATGTTTATGCCCAGCGGTATAAGGGTTACAAGGATGCATTGTTTGACAATAATATCCCGTTCAGTGAAAATTATGTACTGATAAAAGACCTGAGTGAGCAATGTGGAATTGAAGCAGCATTAGAGATCCTTAGAATGAAACCCCTCCCCGATGGCGCTTTTATCACCAATGATTTTTCTGCAGCAGTTTGTATGCAGACATTGAAAGAACATGGAGTTAACATCCCGGATGACATAGCGGTTGTCGGGTTTAACAATGATGCGATCGGCAAAATAGTGGAACCCCAGTTAACAACGATCGATTACCCCGGTACCGATATGGGAGAAATTGCGGCAAGAAATCTGATCAACCATTTAAAGGGAATCTCAAACATAAAACATACGCAAACAATAGTTATCCGTTCTGATCTGGTCATCAGGAAATCTTCTTTAAGAAAGAAGAGTATTAATAGGTTATGAAAATTGTATTACTTGCACTGGCCTTATTCATGGTTTCTTCTTTGAAAGCCGAAGATGGATATGATCTGTGGTTGCGCTATCATAAGATCACAAACCCTACCCTGCTTGCTCAATATAAAAAACAAATTGGAACACCTGTTGTGTTAGGTAACTCTCAGACTATTTCAATAATTAAAGCCGAGTTATCAAGAGCATTTGCAGGATTGACAGGAACATCTTACAGGGTTTTATCATCGCTTAATACTGCTTCCTCGTTCATCGCCGGAATCTCAACTTCTCCGGTCATATCATCAATCGTTAAAAAGGAAGAATTGGACAGCATAGGCCCTGAAGGCTTTATTATTAAAGCTAAGCCGGGTAAAACGATCATTACTTCGAACACTGATATTGGACTGCTATATGGTGTATTTCATTTTTTACGATTGCTGCAAACTCAGCAGCCAGCCTCAAACCTCAATGTCATTTCATCGCCTGAGTTAACATTAAGGTTGCTCAATCATTGGGATAATCTCAACAGGACGGTCGAAAGAGGCTATGCAGGATTTTCCATCTGGAACTGGCACACGCTGCCTGACTATATTGATAATCGCTATATCGACTATGCAAGAGCAAATGCATCAATTGGTATCAATGGAACTGTACTCACGAATGTAAATGCAAATGCAACGATACTTACAAGACCATACCTGGAAAAAGTGAAGGCATTGGCAGACCTGTTTCGCCCTTACGGGATAAAAGTCTTTCTTACGGCAAGATTTAGTGCGCCAATTGAGATCGGCAGATTAAAGACAGCCGATCCATTAAATGATACCGTTCAACGCTGGTGGAAGGAAAAAATAAAGGAGATCTATTCTTATATTCCCGACTTCGGTGGTTTTTTAGTAAAAGCAAACAGTGAAGGCCAACCGGGTCCGCAGGACTACAAAAGAACTCATGCTGATGGTGCCAACATGCTTGCAGATGCCGTGGCTCCACACAATGGAATCGTAATGTGGCGAGCATTTGTTTATGATCCCGGATCCAATGACCGGTTTAAACAAGCCTATGAAGAATTTAAACCGCTTGATGGAAAATTCAGAAAAAATGTGTTGGTACAGGTAAAGAATGGTCCAATCGATTTTCAGCCAAGGGAACCCTTCTCTCCCCTTTTTGGAGCCATGCCTCAAACACCATTGATGATGGAGTTTCAATTAACACAGGAATACCTTGGACAAGGAACGCATTTGGTGTATGAAGCCCCATTGTTCAAAGAAGTGCTGAACGCAGATACCTATGCAAAGGGAAAGGGATCAACGGTTGCAAAAGTTATCAATGGCTCAATGGATAATTTTCCGATGACTGGAATGGCGGGTGTAAGTAATATTGGCAACGATATTAATTGGTGTGGTCATCCATTTGGACAAGCAAATTGGTATACGCTTGGAAGATTAAGCTGGGACCTTGATCTTCCTGCCGGGCAGATCGCCGATGAATGGATAAAACAAACCTTTACAAGTGATAGAAAAGCTGCCGGCGTTATAAAGAACATTATGATCAATTCCCGTGAAGCATTGGTGAATTATATGACACCGGTCGGTTTGACACATATCATGTATAATGGTCATCATTATGGACCGATGCCGTGGGGAAATACATTGAATCGCCCGGACTGGAATCCGGTGTATTATCATCGTGCTGATAGTTTTGGAATCGGGTTTGACAGAACATCAACGGGAACAAATGCATTGGCCCAATATTCAAAAGAAGTACAGGAACAATTCAGCGATATCAACAAATGTCCAGATGAATTCCTGTTATGGTTTCATCATGCAGCCTGGGATCATAAAATGCATTCCGGAAGAACATTGTGGAATGAACTATGTTATAAATATAATACCGGTGTTGATTCTGTACGATCATTTATCAGGCAATGGAACAGCTTGGAAAATTACATTGACGAGGACAGGTTTACGCAGGTACAACAATTATTGAATATTCAATTGAAAGATGCGATCTGGTGGCGAAATGCCTGTTTGTTGTATTTTCAAACATTCTCCAGGATGCCAATACCCGCTAATTATGAACAACCAGATAAAAGTTTGGAATATTATAAGAACATAAGGATTCTGTTTGCGCCAGGTAACGCCCCTGTCCCTTAAGGGAGACTCAGAAGGGATTACCCTCTTAACTGACGAAAAAAATGACGAAAAATAAAAGGAAAAAATAATTATGAGTACCAGAAACTCTCCGCCTGGACGGATTGAGGGTAAAGTTGCAATTGTCACAGGGGGTGGATCCGGAATCGGCCTGGCCATTGCAGAGAAGTTTACACAGGCAGGAATCGAGACCGTTATTGTAGGAAGAGACGAAAAGAAACTGAGCCAGGCGAAAGAAAAGCTTGGCAAAAAATGTCACCCGATCATCTGTGATCTCAGTAACCTTTCAACAATCCCCTCTTTTGTGTGCGATGTAACCAGGCAATTTGGACAGATCGATATATTGGTGAACAATGCGGGTATCAATATGAAAAAGATCATCGAAGAAGTAACCGATGAAGATTTTCAAAAGGTGATCACGACAAACCTGACGGCAGTTTTTGTGGTGAGCCGCGAGGTGGTAAAGCAGATGGTGAAGCAAGGGAGTGGTTCTATTATTAACATCAGTTCAATGGCTGCACAATATGGTTTACCAAAAGTAATTGCATACAGTGCCAGCAAAACTGCTATTGATGGCATGACAAGGGCAATGGCTGTCGAGCTGGGTCCAAAGGGTATTCGTGTCAATGCGATCGCTCCCGGCTTCATCATTACTGACATGACGGATAAAGCACTTAACAGTGATCCCGAACGGAAAGCCAAGGTTTTCAATCGTACCCCTATGGGTCATATGGGTCAGACATCAGATATCGGTGATGCTGCGTTGTTCTTAGCAAGTGATGCAGCAAAATATATCACCGGTGTCGTGTTGCCTGTGGATGGTGGTAACAGTATTGGTTTTTAAAGCCCCCTGTCCCCCGTTGCTTCGTCCGCCTGGCGGGATCGCAATGATGTGGGGAACTTAAGTAGCTGCTGCCTTTCTATTTGGAAATATTTTAATGCAATGAAAAAAGTCTTCCTTTATATAATTATTTCACTGATTGGGCAAACCAGCATCATTTCTCAATTAATATCCGAAACACTCCTGCCCAATTCTTTTTCATTGTCCAATGCAGTGATATATGTTGATAAGAATGATTTTGCCCTCGTGAAGAAATCAGCGGAGCTTTTGCAACAGGATATTGCAATGGTGATTGGAATAAAAATCCCGATAAAAAATATAATATCGAAATCCAGGAGCGCCATTATCATAGGCTCTCTTGAAAAATCATCATGGATCAGGCAATTTGTTAAATCAGGAAAGATCAAATCAAAATCAATAGTTGATAAGTGGGAAGCTTATCAAATGCAAACAGTATCTCGTCCTTTTGCTGGCGTAGAAAATGCCTTTGTTATTTCCGGTAGTGATCGAAGAGGAACCGCTTATGGTGTATCGGAATTCTCAAAACAAATTGGCGTATCACCCTGGTACTGGTGGGCGGATGTCCCGGTAAAAAAGAAAAAAGAAATTTTTGTAAAGGACAATGTGGTTATCACTGATGCACCTAAAGTTAAGTACCGCGGCATATTTATCAATGATGAAGCACCGGCTCTTTCGGGGTGGACAAGAGAAAAGTTCGGTGGCTTCAATCATAAGTTTTACGAAAAAGTTTTTGAGCTCATACTTCGTTTAAAAGGAAATTATCTATGGCCCGCGATGTGGGGAAATGCCTTTTATTACGATGACTCACTGAATATAAGATCGGCGGATGAGTATGGAATTGTGATCGGCACTTCCCATCATGAGCCGTTGATGAGAGCCCATGAGGAATGGAAATATTTTGGAAACGGAAGAAAATGGAATTATGACAGCACGGAAGCGGGATTAAAGGAATACTGGCGCGGCGGCATGCAAAGAGCATGGAATGAAAAAATAGTCAGCGTAGGTATGAGAGGCGACGGTGATGAACCAATGACAAGACAAACAGCAACTGCATTGCTGGAAAGAATCGTGAGAGATCAGCGACAGATCATTGAGGAAGTGACCGGCAAACCTGCTGGTGAAACGCCGCAACTCTGGGCATTATACAAGGAGGTGCAGGATTATTATGATAAAGGAATGAGGGTACCCGATGATGTCACTTTATTATTATGTGATGATAACTGGGGAAATATTCGCAAGCTTCCAAAATTAACAGACCCACCCCGGAAAGGCGGTTATGGTATTTATTATCATTTCGATTATGTTGGCGGACCAAGAAACTATAAATGGGTAAATACAAATCCAATTCCGAGAATTTGGGAACAAATGCATTTAGCCTACGCATATGGTGTAAAACAGATCTGGATCGTAAATGTCGGTGATATCAAACCAATGGAATTCCCTATTTCATTCTGGATGGACTATGCATGGAATCCTGAAAAGATCGGAGCCAACGATCTTAAAAAATATACCGAGGAGTGGGCAGCTGCACAGTTTGGCAATGAATATGCAATTGAAATTGCAGACCTGTTGTCAAAATATGCAAAGTATAACAGCCGGAGAAAACCCGAATTGCTGGACGCGACTACTTATAAGTTCAATTATGGTGAGTGGCCCCACGTAGTTAAAAGCTACAATAACCTTTTAGCAAGAGCAGAGAAGTTAAATAACGATCTTTCTTCCGAATATAAAGATGCCTTTTTTCAATTGGTGCTACACCCAATTAAAGCCTGTGCCAATCTGAATGAAATGTATTACAATGTTGCGTTGAACAGGGACGCTTATGAAAAAAAGTCTGTTAGCACAAACCGTTACGCTGACAAGGTGAAGCAACTTTATGAAAAAGATTCACTGATCACACTGGAATATCACCAGTTAAAAAACGGGAAATGGAACCATATGATGGACCAAACGCATATTGGTTATACTTACTGGCAACAACCACTCCGTCAGAAAATGCCGGAAATAAAATATGTTCTGCCGGATTCTATAGTTGAAGATCAAAAAATCACAGTCAAAGAGATGAATCTCTGGTATGATACAATTAAAAGTAATTCCCGGAATATTTTTTATGAAAATGATAATTATGTTTCAATGGACGCGTCCCATTTCACACACGCAATAAATACAAATGGCATCAATTGGAAAGTTTTAGCTGATCATGGAAGAACAGGCGATGCAATAACAAGCTTTCCTGTTAATGCCACGGAACAAAAGCCAGGCGGCAATTCACCAAAGCTCGTTTATGAATTTCATACATACAGCAAAGATGACGTTAAGATCAATGCCTATTTCTCTCCTACTTTGAATTTTCATGGCACGGAAAATGGATTGCAATACGCTATATCAATTGATGACGAACAACCACAAATTATCAGCATTAATAAGGAAGACAAGAATAGCATAAGCGGCATCTGGAACAAATGGGTGGCAGAAAATATTATTATAAAAACATCCACTCATAAGCTCGATAAGCCGGGAAAGCATGTGGTGAATTATTGGATGGTGAATTCGGGAGTTGTGTTGCAAAAATTGGTCCTGGATTTTGGAAGCGTTGAACCAAGCTATCTGGGCCCGCCGGAATCAAGGGTCCTGAAATAAAAACGTGCCGCATTTATTTTTTTTAAAAACTACGACAATGAGTAAAAGAAATTTCATTTTGGCCATCATCACTGTTGGTTTAATGACGGGATGCACAAGCACCAAAAAGATCACTTCATCGTCAACCACAGCATCTTTAAAAGACGTTTACAAAAATGATTTCCTTATTGGGGCCGCGCTGAGCAGCCAGCAAATAGAAGAAAAAGAACCTAACGCTGCCGAGTTGGTGCCAAAAGAGTTCAATGCAATAACGCCTGAGAATATTATGAAGGCTGAGATCATTCATCCTGAATGGGACCGGTACAATTTTGACCTGGCAGATAAAATTGCAGCGTATGGCAAAAAATACAACATGAAAGTGAACGGGCACACGCTGATATGGCATAGCCAGTTGCCGGCATTTGTGCGTAATATGAAAGATGCTGACTCCGTAAGACAGTTCTTCACGGACCATATCACAACTGTTGCCAGCCGTTACGATGGAAAGATCACCTCCTGGGATGTTGTAAATGAAGCGTTAGAAGAAGACGGATCGATGCGCAAGTCTATTTTCTTAACTAAACTGGGAGATGATTATGTTACAGAAGCATTCCGGTTGGCGCAAAAAGCAGCACCCAATACCGAATTGTTTTATAACGATTACAATATTGAGCAACCAAAGAAGCGGGCGGGGGCCATTTCAATCATAAAAAAGATCCAGGCTGCGGGTGTTCGCATTGACGGAGTGGGCATACAGGGGCATTGGCATGTCGGTCGTGTTCCATTTAAAGACATTGAAGA
Source organism: Chitinophagaceae bacterium (assembly GCA_025929635.1). Classification (GTDB taxonomy): domain Bacteria; phylum Bacteroidota; class Bacteroidia; order Chitinophagales; family Chitinophagaceae; genus VBAS01. The sequence goes on along the minus strand of JAICPX010000010.1, from coordinate 7,378 downwards.
AAGTATTCTTGAATATAGTGCCCTCGGAATTAAAGTGGCGTTCACCGAACTGGATATTGAAGTATTACCCCGCAATTTCCAGGGTGCTGATATAAGTCAGCGGGTGGCCTCTAATCCTGAATTGAATCCGTATACAAATGGATTACCTGACAGTGTACAACAGCAGCTGGCGATGGATTATGAAAATTTATTCAAACTGTTTTTGAAACATAAGGATAAAATTGACCGTGTAACCTTCTGGGGGGTGAATGATGGACAGAGTTGGCTGAATGGTTGGCCTGTTCGCGGCAGGACAAATTATCCATTGTTATTTGACCGGCAATTCAAACCCAAGCCTGCCTATTACAGAGTGATCGGATTGAAAACGAAGCCGTCGGAAGACAGGAAACCATTCTAATTTCAAACCAGGAATAATGAATACGAACTCACAAAAGCTTTCTGTTGTTGAAAAAATAGGCTATAGCCTTGGTGACCTTGCCGCCAACCTGGTATTTCAAACGCTTGTTACTTACCTCGCCTATTTTTATACAGACATCTATGGTATCAAAACCGAACATGCTTCCGCAATAATTCTTATCGTTGGTCTTGTTGCCGCATTTGGATTCAATCCCCTCATCGGCGCTCTTGCCGACAGGACACGCTCAAGATGGGGCAAATTCAGACCCTGGATATTATGGACTGCAGTTCCTCTGGGGGTTGTTGCCTTACTCGCATTTAGCACTCCCGACTTTTCATACAAAGGAAAATTGATCTATGCAGTCGTGACCTATACGCTTTTGCTCTTATTGTATGCTGCTAACAATCTTCCTTACGGCGCATTAAGCGGAGTGATAACCGGCGATATGAAAGAAAGAAACAGCATGTCTGCATATCGTTTTGTTGCGGTGATGTTTGCCCAGTTTTTTGTCCAGGTGTTTATGTTATCTATAATAGAAAGCGCGGGTGGTGGGGACAAAGCTGCAGGTATTGAAAAAGTAATGACCTGGCTGGCTGTTATCGGAACAATTATGTTGCTGGTTACTTTTTTTGCAACAAAGGAACGCATCGTACCGAAACCGGAACAGGAGTCAACGATCGGGCAGGATCTGCGTGATCTGTTTAAAAGCAGGCCATGGATCATTATGCTTATCCTGACAACGCTGGTTTTTATTACTCTTGCGATGAAAGGGGGTTCCTATGTTTATTATTTCAAAAACTATGTTGATAGGGATAGCCTGGCAAGCTTTATTGATCCAATAACAAGCGCGTTATCTGGCGCCGGGTTGAATTTTTTTGGCGAAGACCCTGTGTCTGCGGGTTTCGGCCTGTTTAATGCCGGCGGCATTATTTTTATGATCATTGGTATTACGTTATCAAAACCCCTTGCCGATAAATATGGTAAACGGGATGTGTTTGGCATTGCATTATTCATTTCAACTTTATTCATTCTCTTTTTTGCGTTCTATCCGCCGCAATCGGTGGCCCTTATATTTATTTCGCAAATATTGCATGGCTTCTTTTATGGAATCACCATACCGTTGTTATGGGCCATGATCGCCGATGTGGCAGATTACAGCGAATGGAAGAACAATCGTCGTGCTACCGCCATTATTTTTTCAGCAATGATGGTTGGATTAAAAGTTGGCTTAAGTGTTGGAAGTTCGTTGCTGACGTGGATCCTTGGACTATATGACTATGTACCGAATAGCGATGCCGTGCAAACCGCATCTGCGATCAATGGAACTAAGATGCTGGTTAGCGTTTATCCATCCGTTCCATTCCTGATTGGCACGGCCCTTTTGTTCTACTATAAAATAAATAAAAAAATGGAAGTGCAAATTGAAAGTGACCTGAAAACAAGAAGACTTAATTGAATTATTGGTTCTCGAAATCTATTCAACATGAACGATAATAATCAATGATCACTAATTAATAATTCAAAAAAAGATTATGCCTGAAGACCCGGTTGACCATATTGACTTTGATGAATTGCAAACGAAAGCAATTTCTCAGCCGTTAGTTTCTCATATTTATACGGCAGACCCATCGGCACATGTCTTTAATGGAAAGATTTATATTTATCCTTCTCATGACATAGAGAATACTATTCCATTCGATGACCTCGGAAGTCATTTTGCCATGGAAGATTATCATGTGTTGTCTATGGATTCACCGTTGGATAAAAATGCAGCAGATCATGGTATCGCTTTGCATGTAAAAGATGTGGCCTGGGCCAAAAGACAAATGTGGGCGCCTGATGCGGCAGAAAAAGATGGCAGGTACTATCTGTATTTCCCGGCAAAAGATCAGGAAGGAATTTTTCGTATCGGTGTAGCGATCGGCTCAACGCCTGCGGGGCCTTTTACACCTCAACCCAAAGCAATCGAAAAAAGTTTTTCAATAGATCCTGCAGTATTCAAAGATGACGATGGATGTTATTATATGTATTTCGGCGGCATTTGGGGTGGTCAATTGCAGCGTTGGAGAACCGGGACATTTAAAGCGGAAGGTGTTGGTCCGCTTGTACATTTACCGGCAGATGATGAGCCGGCACTATGCGCTAAGGTAGCGCGATTAACAAATGATATGCTCGGATTTGCCGAAGAGCCAAAAGATGTTGTTATAATTGATGAGAAGGGCAAGTCACTTCTCCAGGGCGATAACGAAAGAAGATTTTTTGAAGGATCCTGGATGCATAAGTATAAGGGCAAATATTATTTTTCTTATTCAACAGGAGATACCCATTTTCTATGTTACGCAACAGGTGACAATCCGTATGGACCATTTACTTATGCCGGCAGAATTTTAAACCCGGTTGTTGGGTGGACATCGCATCATTCAATTGTTGAGTTCAACAGTAAATGGTATTTGTTTTATCACGACAGCAGTTTATCAAAAGGAGTTACACATTTGCGTTCGGTGAAAGTAACAGAATTAGAGTATGATGAAAACGGAAAAATAAAAACCATCGACCCCTATAAAGCATAATAAATAATGTTAATGAAAAAAATAAGAGCCACGTTGTTGATCATCCAGTTAGTTATAACTGGCGTAGAGTTAAAAGCACAGGCTTTTACCAATCCTATTTTAGCAGGCTTTTATCCTGATCCAAGCATTTGCCGTGCCGGAGATGATTTTTACCTGATCAATTCATCCTTTGCATTTTATCCGGGCCTTCCGATATTTCACAGCAGGGATCTGCTGAACTGGAAACAGATCGGCTATGCATTGGATCGTCCCGAGCAATTGGACCTCGAAGGACATGGAGTATCAAGAGGCTTGTTTGCACCATCGATCACTTTTCATAAAGGAACATTTTATATTGTATGCACACAGGTTGACAGAGTCGGAAACTTTGTTATCACAGCAAAAGATCCTAAAGGGCCATGGAGTAATCCTGTTTCCTTACCTGAAGTAAATGGCATTGATCCCTCGTTATTTTTTGATGATATGAAGACATATATTGTATATAACAGTATTCCGCCTGAAAATAAATCACTTTATGGCGGTCATCGTACAATCAGGCTTAGAGAATTAGATGCTGTAAATCTTAAAACAATTGGCGAAGAAAAAATAGTGGTAAATGGCGGAACAGATATCAGCAAAAAACCAGTTTGGATCGAAGCTCCTCATATCATTAAAAGAGATGGCTGGTATTACCTGCTCTGTGCTGAAGGAGGAACAGGGTATAATCATTCTGAAGTTATTTTCCGAAGCAAATCTGTTGAAGGTCCATACATTTCTTATGAAAAGAATCCAATACTTACCCAACGTCATCTGGATACTTTACGCAAGCATCCTATCACCACAACAGGTCATGCTGATTTTGTGGAGGGAAAAGATGGCCAATGGTGGGCAGTATTTCTTGGGTGCCGTCCCTACGAAGGAGATTTTTATAATACCGGCCGGGAAACATTTATGGCTCCTGTTGAATGGAAAGACGGATGGCTGCAATTTAATTTGGGTGGCGATGAAGTGAAATATTCTTATCCTATCAACGCAAATATTGATAAAAATGCAGAGAAGTTTAATGGCAATTATCATTTTCGTGATGAATTCACGAATATCACTCTTAACGTCAGGTATAATTTTTTGAGAACGGTAAAGGAAAAATGGTATAATATAGCTGATGGCGCACTGACGCTGAATGTGCGACCGGAGACATGCGCAGGCAGATCAAATCCATCCTTTATCGGTTTTCACCAGCCACATTTAAAAGGCTATGCAGCTACCTCTGTTCGATTCGCCGCAGCTAATGAAAATGAAAAAGCAGGATTGCTTCTTTTTCAAAATGAAAAAAATCATTATTTCCTCTGCAAGTCAATCAAAGATGGAAAACAGGAAGTCCAGTTATATAAAGGCGATTCATTGATCGCATCAAGAATTATCGAAGGGTCAAAAAGCGGATTGCAATTAAAGGCAGAAGCAAAGAATAGTACATACGCTTTTTATTATGCGGATAAAAAAGATAACTGGCAGTTGCTGATGGATAATGTTGATGGAAAATACCTGAGTACGAAAGGTGCCGGCGGGTTTGTTGGTTGTTTATATAGCATGTATGCAACCTCAAACGGCAACCCGTCAAATAATAAGGCCGTCTTTGATTGGTTCGAATGCAAAAATGATGACGATGTTTATAAGAATAAATAATTTTTCTGTGAAGAGCGTTTGCTTTTCGTTTCTGTTGACAATTTCTTGTGGAGTCTCTGCACAGGATTACAAATCATTTCCAATGTGGAATCCATCCTTGCCAATGGAAGAGAGAGTGAATGATGTAGTAAGCCGTTTGACATTGGAGGAAAAAGTGAAACAGATGTTGAATGCAACACCAGCCATTCCACGGTTAGGTATTCTCGCTTACGATTGGTGGAATGAGACATTGCATGGCGTGGCAAGAACGCCATTTAAAGTAACATCGTATCCGCAGGCCATAGGTATGGCGGCAACATGGGACTCCACTTCATTATTTCGCATGGCTGATTATTCAGCACTCGAAGGAAGAGCGATTTATAACAAAGCAATTGAACTGGGAAGAACAAGAGAAAGATATTTAGGTTTGACATACTGGACACCAAACATCAACATTTTTCGTGATCCCCGCTGGGGACGCGGACAGGAAACCTATGGGGAAGATCCTTTCTTAACTGCAATGCTCGGCCGTGCATTTGTTCGTGGTTTGCAGGGTGAAGATCCAAAATACCTGAAAGCAGCAGCATGTGCTAAACACTACGCAGTACACAGCGGGCCGGAACCCTCAAGACATGTCGATAATTTCAACCCTTCCACTTATGATCTGTGGGATACTTATTTACCGGCATTCAAGGAACTTGTAACAAAGGCAAACGTCGCCGGCGTAATGTGTGCATACAATGCCGTGAATACACAACCCTGCTGTGCAAATGACCTGCTCATGAATGATATTTTGCGCAAGCAATGGAAATTCACGGGGTATGTTACGAGCGATTGCTGGGCGATAGATGATTTTTTTAAATATCATAAAACACATAAGGATTCTGTGACTGCAGCAGTAGATGGCGTAATGCATGGAACGGATATCGAATGTGGCACTTCGGTTTATTATACATTATATAATGGTGTTAAAAACGGTCTGATCACTGAATCACAAATTGATGTATCCCTGAGAAGATTGTTTATGATCCGGTATCGCCTGGGCATGTTTGATCCTCCATCAATGGTGAAATTCGCACAAACACCTGCCTCAGTATTGGAAGCCCCCGCCCATAAAGCTCATGCATTGAAAATGGCACAGCAGAGTATTGTTTTATTAAAAAATGATAACAATACGCTTCCTTTGAAAAAAACAATTAATAAGATCGCCGTGATAGGACCAAATGCTGATAATAATATTGCTGTACTTGGTAATTATAACGGTACTCCTTCCGAAGTAATAACCGCATTACAGGGAATAAAGAATAAATTGGGTAAAGATGTTGAGGTTGTTTATGAGAAAGCGGTGAATTTCACCAATGATACTTTAATAGTGTATACGGATGTGGAAAGTCAATATAGCTGGCAGGGCAAACAAGGTATCAAAGCAGAATATTTCAACAACCGTGAATTAAAGGATGATCCAATAGCCAGGGGAGAAAAAAAAATTGACAATTCCTGGCAGGAAGGCCAGGAGGTTATTGATAACATCAGGGCGAATAATTTTTCTGCCCGGTACACAACTAATTTTACGGCAAATAAAAATGGCGATATAACTTTTGAAGTAGAAGCAGATGATGGTTACCGTTTTTTAATAAATGACAAAGAAGTTCTGAATGCATGGCAACGCAACCGCTGGGGTGCGAGAACACATAAATTGCAGACTAAAAAAGATTCTGTCTATAAACTGGTACTTGAATATTGGCAGGGAGAAGGAAAAGCTAATGTTAGATTAAGAGCAGGAAATTTTGAAAAAACAAATTTCAATGCGCTAGCTGACCGTATTAAGGATGCTGATGCGATCGTATATGTTGGAGGCATTTCTCCACAGCTTGAAGGTGAAGAAATGAGGGTTGACTTTCCCGGGTTTAATGGTGGCGACAGAACAACTATTTTATTGCCCGCTGTGCAAACGGAATTGATGAAATCATTAAGATCAACAGGCAAGCCGGTTATATTTGTAATGATGACAGGCAGCGCCATTGCTATCCCGTGGGAAAATGAGAATATCCCGGCAATTCTTAATGCATGGTATGGAGGGCAGGCAGCAGGAACTGCAATTGCAGATGTTTTGTTTGGGGATTACAATCCTGCAGGAAGACTGCCTGTTACTTTTTATAAAAGTGATAGTGATCTTCCCGACTTTAAAAGTTATGATATGACCAATCGTACTTATCGCTATTTTGATGGACAAGCGCTATATCCTTTTGGATACGGCCTGAGCTATACAACATTTAAGTACGACCAGTTAAAAGCTCCGGCAAGCGCGGCAAAAGGCAAGAACGTCATTGTAACTGCAAGAGTAACCAATACCGGGAAGATGAGTGGTGAAGAAGTAGTGCAATTATATGTATCATACCAGGGAAATAATCAGAAAGCCCCGATCAGGGCTTTGAAAGGGTTTAACCGCATTGCATTAAAAGCAAACGAAACTAAAACGATACAGTTTGAATTGACTCCTGAGCAATTATCGTTGCCAGATGAAAATGGAAAAATGTATCAACCGGGAGGTAAAATGATGATCAGTATTGGTGGTGGCCAGCCTGGAGTAAAAAATAAAACAACAAGTAATGTAGTAACTGAAACAATTTCAATTTTATAAAACATATGAAAAAGACATTTCTTTTTATTGGATTGCTGAGTGCAACGCTTTCAGGAGCCCAAAACACTATTGTCTTAAACGCAGACAAGGGAAAAGATATCATCGATAAAAATATCTATGGACACTTTG
>JAICPX010000100.1 GCA_025929635.1 Chitinophagaceae bacterium | reverse complement strand
ATGCAATTTGAAACCATCAATGTCACATGTGTCTGTAATAAGTGTAACGCCATTATTTAAAAAATTCCTTTTGGCTTTATTATCGTGGATTCGGTGCTTCATACTGCATTGTGCAATGGTGAGCCAACAGGCAATAAACAAAAACAAACCTATCAATAATCGACGAAGAGTTTTTCCTTTCATTGATTAAATCTAGGAAAAATTATTGCCACGGAGTTCACGGAAACCTACCTGACTCATTGACAATTCAATTTAAAAAACAGTACGCTTTATATCCAACTTCGATTTTCCAAAATTTAAAATTAAGCCAACCTTGCAAGCAGAACATTTCAAATAATTGATCATTTGTGCATAATCTTCATCAGGAATTCCATCTTTTGCTTTTATTTCCAAAATAACCTTTTCAAACACAACAAAGTCGGCAAAAAATCTATGTGGTAGCACGATGTCCTTATAAATAATGTCATACACTTTTTCTCTTTCATAGACTGTCATTCGCTTTTTAAATTCATATTCAAAAGCATCCTTATAAACGATCTCCAAAAATCCATGACCAAGAATTATATGTATCTCTATTCCAATGCCAATAATTAGATCAGTCTCTTCTTTTAAAGGAAAATTCTCAATCCTGATTTCTGTGGCCATACCCAAAGGTCCGGACTGCAAAAAATAAAAATGCGACGGAAACACGGAATTCGGGATGAGAATTTCCGTGCTTCTCCGTGTTTCCGTGGCTAACGATCACTTTTTTCCGGGTTGATTAGGACGCTGCGGACCTTTTTGTTGGTTTGGGTTGGGGCGATGCTGATGTTGGCCTTGCCCTCTCTGTTGTGGGGGTGGTTGATGGGGCCTTTGCGGTTTTTGCTGTTGCGGTTTCTGGTGCTGTTGTTTTTGCTTTCTTTTCTTATCCGCTTTTTCTAATGAACGCAAGCTTATCTGTCCAACAAGTTCCACAAACTCCGGTTCGGCTTCTTTTACTTTCATTGTTGTGATCTCAACTGCCTCAAGCTCTTCAGGAATTACGCCCTGCATGTTCAATGATCTGATTTTTCTTACCCTTTCTATTGTCAAAGGATATTGCTTGTTGCTGTCTGGCAATACATACCACATCAGGTTTTTGAAGATATCTTTCTTGATCAATGAAGCAGTGCCTTTTGCCACTTGTATCGAATCACAGTTATCGGGAAAATGTTGCAACGCATCCAGGTAAGTATCTAATTCATAATTCAAACAGCATTTCAACCTGCCGCACTGGCCACTAAGTTTTGCCTGGTTTATAGAAAGATTCTGATAACGGGCGGCAGTAGTATTTACCGATTTAAATTCACTCAACCAGGTAGCGCAACAAAGTTCACGGCCACAGCTCCCGATGCCACCGACTTTTGCACTTTCCTGTCTGGCACCGATCTGTCGCATCTCGACCTTCAACTTGAATTCGGATGCATATACTTTGATCAACTCACGAAAATCAACACGGCCATCGGCAATATAGAAGAAGGTGGCTTTACGGCTATCAGCCTGTATCTCCACTTCACTTAATTTCATTTCCAGCTTTAGTTGTCTGGCAATTGCACGGCTGCGGATCAATGCCTCTTTTTCCCGGCTTTTGCTATGTCGCCAGGTATCAATATCGCGATCGCCTGCACGACGCAAGACCTTTTTCATTTCAGGGTTAATTTCGTCAATACCCTTCTTTTTCATCTGCAAACGGACGATCTCACCCGTCAACGAGACCTCTCCAAGGTCAAAGCCGCTGACGCCTTCGACACAAATGACATCGCCTTTTTCAAAATGCTGTAAGGTTGTATTGCGAAAAAAATCTTTGCGGCTGCCATGATTAAAGCTCACTTCGATCACCTTACACTCATCCATGGCGTCGGCCACGGGCATGTTCAATAACCAGTCATGTACATTCATGCGGTTGCATCCACCGGTAGTACATCCGCCGTTGCTTTTACAACCATTAGGTTTACCCGTACCGCAATTACCACAACCCATTATTACAATGAATAATTATGAATTAATAATTAGTAATTGGGAGATAATTATGAGGTCGGCTGCAATACTTCTATCATCTTCCGTTGCCACGCTCGCTTGTACGTCCCGAGCGCTATTCGACACTCGTTGAGCAGTTCAATGTCTGCTCAATCATGTACAGGTGTTGATGTGTGTCCCTCGCTTCGCTCGGGATAAACTGGCAACTAAACATGGTATAGATCAGAAAGTTGACTCAATAATTAACTCACAATCCCTTAGACCCTCCACTCACTCCCGATGACAATCGGGATCTCCCTCGCTCCTCAAGTTGCCAAAAATACAATTTTGTCCTGAATGATATGATAAAGCTTGATGGTAAGGGCATTAAAGAGGATCTTGGCATTGGCATTACGCTCTATATAATAGGTAGCCCGGTCGAGTTCCCCAATGATGGCCTGCTGCTGGCTGATATCGGCCAGGCGATTCAACCGGTCAGCAAAATCCTTTTCATTTTCCGGCAGGTAGATATTGCTACCCATTATTTTAGACCGGATCGACTGTTCGAGCAGGTGATTGAAATATCTTAAAAATTGCTTTTGTTTTTCACGACCAAGCCTGCTGATCCCTTCTACCCATTTTGTTTGGGCAACGGGACCGGTCTTAATGATCGAATTGAGCCAATCGCGAAGCAGGCTTTGTCAATCCTCTTCTGCGTGTTGCAACAACTGTAATGCCTCGCGATAATTTCCCTCAGCAGTTGCTGCAACCTGTCTTGCTTTTACAGGATCTGTATTATTTCTTTCGATCAATGCTTTTTCGATATCGCTTGTTTCAAGTGCAGGTATCTTTATCATCTGGCAGCGGCTCACTATTGTTGGCAACAACAACGGCTCATTTTCTGCTACCAGTATAAACAATGTATTGGGTGGTGGTTCTTCGATCAACTTCAGCAATTTGTTTCCTTCAGCGCCAAGATATTCCGGCATCCACATGATGAGTACTTTGTATTCGCTTTCAAAACTCTTTAGACTCAGCTTGCGGATAATGTCATTGCACTCATTAGCGGTAATGTTTCCCTGTTTATTTTCTGCGCCGATAAATTGCAACCAATCATACACATTGCCGTAAGGGTGTAATTTGATAAATTCTCTCCACTCGGAAATATAATCAACGCTCAAGGGTGGAGAGCCTGCTTTTTTGGTGACAACCGGGTAGGAAAAATGAATATCGGGGTGCATGAGCTGAATTGCTTTCAGACATGAGGGGCAGATGCCGCAGCTATCGGGTTGAGTCGTGAGTTGTGAGTCGTGGGTCGTGAGTTCTGACCCAAACAGTGAATTGGAATTTGGTGTTTGCGAGTTGGGATTTGCTCTTTCGCAGGTGATATACTGGCTCAATGCAAAAGCCAATGAAAGGGCGCCACTGCCTTCTTTACTTAAAAACAATAAAGCATGACTGAGCCGGTTGTGCTGGACCAGTTCAACCAGCTGTTGTTTTACTTCTTGTTGATTGATGATCTTGGAAAATTGCATAACCCCTGATTAACTGGATTGTAAGGTTTTTGATTATAAAAAAACTGACTGCAAATATCAGTCAGCTTTATCCAAATTTCGTTTGAATCTTAATAATCCTGGAAATCCTGATCTTAATTGAGATACTTCAATACTTCTTCACTCATCGGGCTTTGCTTATTATGAAATACCGCAACCAGCGTCCCTTTTTCATCAACAAGGAATTTTGTAAAGTTCCAGATAACGGGATCCTGTAAGAAACGTTTCCACACAATATCCTTTGACGTTTCAGCTGGTGCATTCTTCGCTATGTCTTTTGACTGATCAACGAGATACTTAAATAAAGGATGAATATCATCACCTCTCACGGATACTTTTTCTGCCATTGGGAAAGTAACGCCATAGTTCTTTTTGCAGAATTCTTTGATCTCCGTGTTGGTACCAGGTTCCTGTCCGCCGAAGTTGTTGGCAGGAAAACCAATGATCACCAACTTGTCTTTGTACTTTGCGTATAATTTTTCAAGATCGGCATATTGAGGAGTGTTGCCGCACTTGGAAGCGGTATTCACTATCATTATTTTTTTGCCTTTGTAAGCAGAAAAATCAATCTCATTTCCATCCAATCCAGCCACTTTGAAATCATAAATGCTGGGACTACCTACCGTGACTGATATGATCAGAGCAAGCAAAAGTGTTTTCATAAATCTTCAATTTTAAGGACACCAAAGTTAAGAAGCTCCGGTTTCTAAATTCGAATAAATCTTTTGGCTATAATCTATTGTCTTTCATAACAACCCAGGTCAGGGTCCGAACCAACGGGTCTTGGCTTGCCATCCAGGTCGATGGTTACGCCAATATTAGTCGCTGAATTCTGCGCAGGAGAACCATCTTTTAAACGAAAGTTATAATATCGGTTTGTGGTATTAATGCTATCGAAAAGAGGATTTTGATCATTAATGATCCCGGAAGACGAAATATTTGCAGGCGGGTTCACCACTTTCCAAAGAACATTATTAAAGCTTACTGTAAAGCTTGGACCTCTTTTATCAACTAACACTTCATCTTCAACTGTTCCATTTTGTCCCCAGAAAATACAATTACGAAATGAAGCGGTAAGTGGTGCGGTAACCGGGACATTGTTTATCAAAACATAATCAAGTACATACAAGACCGGGTCACGATGCAGTATATAACTATTGGAAATACTTGCTACTGTGCAATGAACGAATTGATAATCCCCGCCTTTGGCAAGAATTACATTTTTGCCGCAGTTGCTTATTAAACAATTTCGGGCATTGATACTGCTATTGATCGCTATAATGCCGGCGTCATATGCATTATCAATGATACATTCATTTAACGTGAGTTTCGGATTGGCGGTTTGTTTTGGATCCTCGACAACGATTGCCTGGTATGCATTTTTTATGATTGCATAATTAAAGACATTGTCCTTACTGGGCGTTCTGAAATAAATCCCCGGCCAGCCTGCAGGAAAATCATTATAGGGTACATCAAGCCGGTCACCACTGAAATAAACCCTGTCGGCCGTATCCCTTGCGCCATTGATCTCCAGGGTACCGTCAACAAATACCGGCGCATCAGCATGCACATAAATCCGGCAGCCTTTGTTGATCGTGAGTTTTGTATTTGGCTCAACGGTTAATGAACCAAGGATAACGTAAGGCAGGTCATTATTCCATGTTTCGTCAACAGTAATTTTTTTGCTCCGGAAGAAATGAGCATTCTGACCCCAGGCCTCCAGGTTTACCTGTTGGATATTTCCATTATAGCTGACCTGGATACTATCTGTGACAACAAATGGAAGATTGGCTGCACTCTGATCGATGCTGACAGAAACAAAAACATAGACACTGTCATTTGCATTGATCTCAATATTTGAAACCTCCGGCCCTGTAAATCCATCGGCATTTATTTTATAATAAGAATTGTTTCCACCCATTAATTTAACGGAAGAAAGGCGAAGCTTCTGGTCATTTTCATTTATGATCTTAAAAGCCTGTGTGATCGACCCGGTAGTCGTAAAAACCGTATCGAATTTTATTTCTTCGGTTGAAATTCTCACCTGCGCATCAGGGCTGGTAATAAAAGATTCCTTCTTACAGGAATAAAAAAGGAGTAGAATGGATATTGAAACTATAACAAGGTTCTTCATTGATGTCAAAAATAGAACGAAGAGTTTGAAAAACTAAGAGTTTAAAGAGAAAATGAGGTAAAAAGAGGGAATTAGGTTTGATGTATGATGTATGAAGTCTGAGGTCTGACTTCATACTCCGGACTTCCGACTTCTTTCTCTCTTAGCTTCAACGGGAAGCGACACAAAGCGTAGCGACAGATAGTCTTATATTTTCTACGGTTAGCAGCTCATTGCCACATGCTTCCAGTGTAGCACCCGTGGTAATCACATCATCAACCAGCAATAAATGTTTATTCCGAATTGCAGCGGGATCTATTAAACAAAATATTCCCTCAATATTCTTCCATCTTTCAATTCGTCCCTTTTTTGTTTGTGTTTCAGTATGCTGCGGTCTTGTGATCACACCTGCTAATACAGGTAAACTCAAAACCTCTGCCATACCATCGCATAAAACCTTAGCCTGGTTGTACCCTCTCTTTTTTTCTCTTGAAGGGAACAGGGGTAATGGGATCAGCGCATCAATATCATTGAACCGGTTTGAAGTATTGAGTGCATTCCCCATTATTCGTCCCAGTTGCAGGCCAATTTGATTGTTGCCTCTGTATTTTAGCTGGTGCATCAAGTGCTGTACAAGTGACTCTTTAGTGAAATATAAATGAGCCGAAGCACCAACCAATGGCAATCTTCCCCAAAAATCTTTTTCTACGGGATTACCTGAATGCATTTCGAAATTTGTTTCGGGTAAAGAAGCAAGACAGCGAATGCATAAGTTACTTTCCAGGTTCAGCAGATCGCTGCCACATCCATCACAAACATGAGGGAAAACGACGTGAAGTAGTGATTGTTTTATTTCTTTAAGACGAAGCATTAGATAGGTTAATGGTTTTATGGCTAAATTGATAAATTGTTATGATCTATAAAACCCTATATCAATTTAACAGGTTAGTTATTCAGTCAGAATAAATATCTATATACCTCTTCCACTCGTCCCATAGTAACGACTTCGATATTGAATTTTTGCCTGGTTGATCCTTTTTGACCGTGCCTGCCGGCAGGGAGGTTGTATTTGGAGACGATTATTTTTTCGAAACCGAGCTTCTCTGCCTCTGCTATTCTTTGATCTATACGATTTACCGCTCTTATTTCTCCGCTTAACCCCACCTCACCTGCGAAACAAATATGATGAGGCAAGGGAGTGTCTTCATATGATGACAATAAAGCACACAATACAGCAAGATCTATCGAAGGATCTTCAATTTTCAAACCGCCGGCAATATTTATGAATACATCTTTTATTCCAAAATGGAAACCGCCCCTTTTTTCAAGAACCGCCAACAATAACTGCAATCTTCTTAGATCGAAACCGCTTACAGTTCGTTGTGGTGTACCATACACCGATTGGGTTACCAGGGCCTGTATCTCGATCAGCAATGGCCTGATACCTTCAATAGTCGCTGCAATTGCGATACCGCTTAACTGATCTTCCTTTTGTGTTATGAGTATTTCACTCGGGTTGGTAACGGCCCTCATCCCCGTGTCAGTCATTTCATAAATGCCAAGTTCAGATGTGCTGCCATAACGGTTTTTTAATGTTCTTAAAATACGATAGGCATAATGTCGATCGCCTTCAAATTGCAGGACAGTATCAACCATGTGCTCAAGGATCTTTGGACCAGCAATAGCTCCTTCCTTTGTTATGTGCCCAATAAGGAAAACCGGCGTGTTGGTTTCTTTTGCAAAACGTTGAAATTCTGCAGCACACTCGCGAATCTGTGAAATGCTTCCCGGGGATGAGTCTATATACGGAGTTTGCAAAGTTTGCACAGAATCAATGATCACGAGATCAGGCTTCAATTTTTTTATTTCCTGGAAAATAATTTGTGTCGAGGTCTCCGTTAGTAGATAAAAACTTTCATTATGAATATTTAATCTATCTGCACGCATTTTTATTTGCTGCTCACTTTCCTCTCCACTTATATAAAGGACGATTTTATTTGAAAGTTTTAAACCGTTTTGCAAAAACAACGTTGATTTACCGATCCCGGGTTCGCCTGCAACCAATATCACACTGCCCGTAACTAACCCGCCACCCAATACGCGATTCAATTCTTCATCTGCCATGAGCAACCTTTTTTCTTCGCTGCTTCTTATTTCAATAAGTTGAATTGTTTTATTTGATCTGTCATTTGAATCGTGATAGTGTTGCCATCCATTACTTTTTGCATTTTCTTTCTGAATGATTTCTTCAACAAACGTGTTCCATTGATTGCATGAAGGACATTGACCAAGCCATTTCACCGTTTCATATCCGCAGTTTTGACAGAAAAAAGCTTTTTTTACTTTACTCATGAAATAAAGTTAGCGTTTCAGTAAAGAGATCTGTTGATTTTGTCTAAAGAAGAATACCTGAAAAGAAAAGATTAATCCGCCGAATTACAGGAAAACGGTAAGTAAAAAAGAAAGTAATCAATGAATAAAAAGTTTTAACAAACTAAAGTAAAAAGGGCCAATCTTGTGATTGACCCTCTTACTTACTAACCCATTAAATTCTGGTACTAAGTTACAATTCTGACTCACATTTCAAAATAAATTTTTCTTGCTGTGTATAACTTTTCGGCTGCATCCTGGTACTCATCTTTCAAGCTGGGGGCGATTTTAGAACTGATGACAACTTTCTGTAAATCATGTATTTATAACCATTTTCTCCTGTCGTGAAAGTATTTATGTTGTGGCCTTTAGCTGCTGGATTTTGAGTGATAGAATGTCAAAAAGGCCGCTTGTTTTTTCTAATGGTTGCCGTTTTTACATTTTAAAAAAATGGACTCAGCTTTGATGTAATATTGCCTAAAACCTAAAAGACATGACACCAGGAATTATGCTTGTTTCTTTACTATTCATCGGGATCAGCTTTATTGTTTCCCTGATTCTGAAGGGCAAGTTTACAAAGTACAGCAAGATCCCGCTCGCCAACGGATTGAACGGTAAACAAATTGCGGAAAAGATGCTGAGGGAGAACGGCATTTATGATGTCCAGGTCACTTCTTCTCAGGGCTTTTTATCCGATCATTATAACCCGATAAATAAAACAGTAAATCTGAGCCCCGACGTGTATAATGGCACCAGCATTTCCGCTGCTGCCGTTGCTGCCCACGAATGTGGGCATGCTGTTCAGCACGCGACAGCCTATAGTTGGCTGATGATGAGAAGCCGGCTAGTACCAATCGTCCAGGTTAGTTCGAACCTTGTGAACTTCGTTTTATTGATTGGAGTAGTGTTGGCGGCTACAGGGAGACCGGGGTTGCTGCTAATAGGCATTGGCCTGATGGCGGTTACAGTTCTATTCACCCTAATTACATTGCCTGTCGAATTTGACGCCAGTAAGAGGGCACTTACATGGTTGGAAAACACCAATGTGACAAATAATACAGAGTATCCAAAAGCAAAAGATGCACTTAAATGGGCTGCAATGACATATGTGGTGGCTGCCCTTGCGGCCGTGGTGACACTTGTTCAATATATTATGATCTATTTGGGAAGCCGGGACAGGAATTAATTGACCATAGGCAATTTAAATTTTTCAAAGGCCGTGCAGCAAGCTGCACGGTTTTTTTTGTCTCCTAAGCACTGCACAGTCGCAGATGTCATTATATTTGATAACTTATTTCTTCCAAAACTAAACAAACATGAGAAAACTATTACTTCTAGTAATGGCCACATTACTCTATATGGGTAGTTTGATGGCTCAGAAAACCATTACCGGCAGGGTCACTGATGATAAGGGAAGCCCGATAGCGAACGCTTCGGTAACGGCAAAAGGATCTACGGTGGGAACCACCACCAAAGTTGATGGCACATATTCTATTACTGTTCCGTCTTCAGCTACCACGCTTGTATTTTCATCTGTTGATATGCTTCCTGTTGAAGTCGCTATTGGAACTCAAAGGGTAATCAATACAAGTTTGAAAGCCGACGATAAAACACTTTCTGAAGTAATTGTTACAGGTTACTCAAGGGAGAAAAAAACCCAGTTTGTGGGGGCGGCAACCACATTGTCGTCAAAAGTTGTAGAGACGGTGCCGGTCGGGTCCTTTGACCAGGCATTACAGGGGCGAGCCCCCGGCTTACAGGTAACCTCGGCTTCGGGTCAACCTGGAGCCAGCCCTCAATTGACAATCAGAGGTATCAAATCAGTGCAGGCGGCTTTTGCTCAACCGCTTTTTGTCGTGGATGGAATTCCTCTTCCTGCAAACGATATGCAGACAATCAATCCCAATGATTTTGAATCAATAACTATATTAAAGGATGCATCGGCAGCCGCATTATATGGTGCCCGCGGCGGAAATGGTGTGATTGTGATCACAACAAAGAGAGGTAAAACCGGTGCGCCACAGGTTACCTATCGTACACAGGTTGGTCTTACGCAGAAACCAAACTGGAACAAGTTTGATATGATGAATAGCCAGGAAATACTTCTCTATGAGGAAATATTGGGAGCTGCTGGTTTTCCTACAAATACTCCCGGTTGGATTTATTCAAAGAAAAATCCAAACTATAATGTACTTCAACCAGCGTTTGGTTTTGGAAATCTTGCCGCTCAACAAGCCGGTTTTGATAAAAGATTAGACAGTTTCAGAAATATCAATGTTTATTATCCTGATATTTTATTCCGCCAGGGTGTCTCACAAACACATGAGATCAACGTCAGCGGTGGAGCTGATAGAATGAGATATTTTATTTCAGGTGGGTATTTTGATCAGAAAGGTATCGAGCTAAATTCAGATTTACGTCGCTATACCACCCGGTTTAATTTCGATGTTACAGCCGGCAGGTTGAACATTATATTTAATACGGCTATCGGGTATTCAATTACTCATTTATCGGAAGGCGAATTCTTAGGTAATAGTGCAAGGAATTCATTCCAGATGGCCTGGCGTGCTAAGCCATATGAGAATCCATACAGACCAGATGGTTCAATAATTTTTGGCGCAAGCACTTCGCTGGTCAAGAAAGAGATTGGTAACGTGTTAGAAGGAATGGAGAATTCATTATGGAGACAAAACCAGATCAAGGTAAATTCGGGTCTTACATTGGCATATAAATTATTCCCTTCTGTTACTGTTAAAAACACATTTGGTATTGATGTGGCAGATGACCGGTGGCAACGCTGGATCAGGGCCAATTCTTATGTGGGAAGTCTGCAGGCAAATGGCGGAAGAGGTATCAATTCCGAGGCATACGAAATAAACGCCCTCCTTATCAACACCACCAGTTTGATATTTGCAAAAAGGTTCAATAACATGCATGATGTGGAAGCAGGCGGATATTTTGAAGTGCTTCGTAATCACAATAAAGGTTTGGGATTCACGATTTGGAATCTTGATCCAAGGATCGATCCGACAGGTCAAAATGCAGGAACATTCCCGGTTGCACAAACTAACCAGTATGGAACAAGTGCAAGCGGCGGATATGGAATACGTTCATTCTTCGGAACGGTGCGTTATACTTTGAACAACAAGTACACTATTAGCGCTAATGCAAGACAAGACGGAACGTCAAGGATAGTTAATAAAGAGAACAGAGAAATATTTACCTGGTCTGTAGGAGCAATATGGAATGCAATTGCTGAAGATTTTCTGAATGATATAGGTTTTCTTTCGGACCTTAAGTTCAGAGCCTCTTATGGCGCTGTGCCAAGTATTGGCAGTATTCAAACCGCTGGCTTTGGTGCCGGTGGTGGTTTGGTAACGGTGACAAATTATCAAGGCCCCCAGGTGCCGACCTATGTTACCGGTTCACAGTATGCGAATTCCGGTATCACCGCACAGGTACCAAATAATTCCGGCAATCCTAATCTTAGAATTGAAACGATAAGAAAACTCAATGTAGGCGCCGATGTTGCTGTTTTAAAAAACAGGATCCGGTTGGGTGTTGATTATTATAACGAAAAAACTGAAGACCTTTTTGTGAACCTGCAAATACCCTCTACAGCCGGATTCGGGAGCGGTGCCACAATCCCTATCAATGCCGGTATAATGCGCAATAAAGGTGTTGAATTTACATTAAGTGGAGATATTATTACCACAGACGATATGAATTTGACATT
>JAICPX010000025.1 GCA_025929635.1 Chitinophagaceae bacterium | reverse complement strand
GAACCATAAATTGAAATGGCATGCTCATTACCATTGTCGAATCAAGCGCTTCATCCCGTTGATTTTCGAGATAGATAAGTGCCCTTTTGCCTTGCAAAATTCTTTTTGGCGGAGGATTTGACAATGGAAGTGGGATCGCAGGTTCTCCCGCAGGCTTATTGGCATTCCACCACGTGGCTGCGGCAGTGTTCCATGCAAATGAGGTACTTGTTGCGGTGGGCATATTGCCTATATACTCATAGGAAAATGTTTTATAATAACGCGAATCGTGGACCTTATCACGAAAGTTATCATAGGCAAAATCGGTTGGTTTAAATGTACCAAATGGACGACCGTATGCCTGCACGCGGGTTACACCGGTTTGATTGGTATAATCTCCTATATGATAATTACAGGAACGATTGCCACCAAAACGGCCATTCAGAGAAATATTGATGTCGAACTGGGCGGCCCATATTACTTCATTATGCGGATTTGTTTCTGAAACGGCTGGATTGAATAAAGTCCAGTAATCAGGTGCTAATCCGCCGGGTCCGCCTTTGCCATTTATGACTTCAGTCGCGATGGAGATCACGGAATCAAGATCAGTGGCAACACTGCCTTTGTACAACATCTTTAAATGTGTCTCACTACTATTCTGAAAAGCCGCAGCCTGGGCCCTATTGAGATAAAGCTTGCCCAGTAAGTGACCTGCCGCCCATTTGGTAGCACGGCCCCGATCTGCGGTTGTCGGAGGAAGATTTTCATACGCATAACGCAGGTCGGCAATTATCTGTTTGTAGATATCCTCGAGCTTTGCTTTCGGAAAATAATAAATACCATTGTCCTCACGTCGCGGTGTAAGCAGAAGGGGGACATCTCCCAGCTGATTTGACACGAGATAGTAAGCCCATGCGCGCAGGAAAAGTATTTCTGATCTTCTTGCTTTTCTGAATGCTTCATCTGAACCGAATCTACCAGGTTTGATGTTATCAATAATGTCCAGTGCAAGGTTACAGTTATTGATATGCGGATAACTACCCATCGGGGCATAATTCGAGTTAGCCGACCCCAGGAAATTGGTTACATTAGTAGTTGCAATCGCACTCACATTGGTCCCATAAGTAGCAGCAGTCATCTGTGCGTTGGCCGCCGCAGCGGGCATGTAGGCATCTGTCCCTGGTTCCATGAGCCGGGCTCCGTTAGCTTCCCATTCATGTTTTACACGTGCATATACATAAAGGCCGTTGATAAGCGAGTTAAGCCCGCTTTCATCATTGTAATAATCCTGCGTAAGGGTCGCCACCTGTTTTTCCGTAAGAAACTTTTTACAAGAACCAAATGAAACAAGGATCAGTAGTATTAAACCCGTAATTAGAATATATTTATTTGCGTGTTGTTTCATATAATGTTTTTATTAGTTTTCGTATAACTAAAATGCTTTTTGATCTTTAAAAGCCTGCTCTTATACCAAATACAAAACTTTGGGGAAGAATCGTATTGTTATTTGTTCCACCCAGTGGGTTTGTATTCGTTGAAGCAATGCTCCAGTTTGTATCATCATCAGGATTGATACCCCATTTCACCACTTCACCTCCAAAAATGAAAGGATTAAGGACCTGGAAATTCAATACGAGTTCTTTGAGCGTCGCTTTCTGAATCCATTTTTGTGGGAAACTGTAAGAGAGTGAAATATTTCTCACGATTCCAAATGATCCATTATTGTATTGCATGGCCGCAGTAGTATTTGTTATTCCGGAAGCCGCATTCGGCATTGGCCACCTGCCACCGGTATTATCCCATGACCACACATCATTTTCCACCCGGCCATTAGGGTTTACGCCGCCATATGAATTAGGATAACCCCCAAAATAAGTTTGACCCCATCGGAAATAGATAAATGAATTCAAAGACCAGTTCTTATAAGTAAATGTGTTGGTTATTCCACCTGTCCAGTCAGGACGAACAGTACCAAGTATTATCATATCAGAGGCGTCAATTCTATTATCGCCGTTCTGGTCTACCACTTTTACAGTACCGGGACGCAAATTAGATCCATTCGCATTGAATGCAGCCATATCACTGATGTCTTTTGGATCAGCGCCCCAGATGCCGGCGTTGGCATAATTATAAAAAACCTGTGAGGGCTGCCCGATAAATAAGCGATCAGCTACCATATCCTGATTGCCATTTATCAGTTCAACGATCTCTTCTTTGTTTTTTGACCAGTTAACATCTACATCCCAGCTAAAATCTCTTAGTTTAACAGGTGTGCCGGAGAGCGTGATCTCGACTCCTTTATTGCGTGTTTTGCCTATGTTTTCAAACTTTTGAACATAGCCTGAAACAGCCGGCAGCGTTTTAGGGAAAATAAGATCGGATGTATTTTGAACGTAGTATTCTATTGAACCCGATAAACGGTTTTTAAGGAAGATAAAATCAAGCCCAATATTAGTCTGGGCCGTTTCTTCCCATTTGAGATCGGGGTTTTGCACCAGTTGTGGTAAATATCCAATGCCAGCAGCAACGCCATAGACGTAAGGATTTCTACTTAACGGTCCTGAAGTGGTATATGGATTCACTGCTGAATTACCAACTACTCCATAACCGACGCGAAGTTTTAATTCGTTGATCCAATTTATCGAACTCAGGAATTTTTCTTCCTGCATTTTCCACGCGACTGCAAACGAAGGAAAGAAATCCCATTTATGTCCGGGAGCCAACACGGATGATCCATCAGCCCGGCCCGATACAGTCAGCAGGTACTTGTCCATTAAGGTATAGTTCACACGGGCCATAAAGGAGGCAAGTGTGTTTTCAGTAAAACCGGTGCCGTAACCAGGATTGCCGGCGGTATTTGATCCCAGGTCATACCATAAACTCAGTGGATTAATAAGACCTGTGACACTGGTGCCGGTATTTTCCCTGCGGGATTTTTGATTGGACTGAAGAAGCGTAAGATTGAATTTATGTATGTCCGCAAAGGTCTTGTCAGCATATATAAGATTTTCAACAACCCACGAAAAATTTTCCTGCGTATTATAAGCTGCAGTATTAGGCCTGTTGGTCAAATGACTCGTTGCATCAGGGCCTGTCCACGAACTTGATCTGAACTGACGATATTGAGCGCTAAAGTTTATTCGATACTTCAGCCATGAAGTAAATTTTATTTCACTGAATACACTTGCCAATACAGCCGCCGATCGCCTTTCATTCAATACCTGGTCAATATCTATCAGCGGGTTCCATAAAGTAATGTTACCTCCGGGATTTTTTATAGCGGCTCCGTTATCATCGAACGGTAGTGCATATGGAAACTGATCGGTCGCTCTTGAATAAAGGTCCTTTGAACCGGTATTAGAAGTGTTTGGTCCAAGGATCCCAAAATTCTGTGTCGACAATGTTGCAATTATAGAAGTCCCAAGGTTAAACCACTTCGTTGGCGACATATCACCGTTAATGTTTGCCGTGTAACGTTTATAGTTCTGATCTTTCTGAACACCCTGCTGGTCATAATAGTTAAGCGATATGAGCAAACGTGTAATATCAGTACCTGAAGTAAGTGAAATTTGATGATTATGTGTGATCCCTGTGCGTGTCGCCGCATTTAGCCAGTCAAAGCTTCTTATGTTTCTGGAATTATATACAGGAATTTCGGCCGGCCATCCGAGAGCCTGTTCTGCGGCGGTAGTCGGCCGTGTTTTAACTGTGCCATCCGGATTCCATTCATAACCCATCATTACCGAGGCAAGAGCAACAGGATCGGCAGTAAGACCGCCCATTCTTTGTTTGTCAAGATCAGGATCAGGATACCACATTATTGCCGGAATATTCAGATTGCTATTGCTTGCGCCAAGGTCTTTATACAGACGTCCATTGATCAAACTCAACCGCCACCGGTCTACATACTCGCCTCCATCCATCCAATCTGTTAGTGATTTATAGGAATCAATTGAAAGAGTAGAATTATAATTGAGTGTGACTCTGCCTTTTTTACCTTTCTGAGTAGTGATCAGCACCACGCCGTTTGCACCGCGAGAACCATATATAGCCGTAGCAGAGGCATCTTTCAATATTTCTACGGAAGCAATATCATTTGGATTGATATCGCTCATTGTAAATGAGTTGACGCCAAGAGAATTGACCATTGGAATGCCATCGATCACGTAAAGTGGTTCATTCGAAGCACCTATCGAACGATTACCGCGAACTCTTACAACGGGGAGTTCGCCCGGTTTGATATTTGATGTGATATGCACTCCCGCCGCTTTGCCTTGTATTGCCTGTAAAATATTCTGTGTCGGGCGTTCACGTATCTCATCAGCTGTAATCCGGCTCAGTGCCCCGGTGACGTCACTTTTTTTCTGAGTACCATAACCCACTACCACCACATCTGTCAAAATATTTCCGACAAGGTTCAAAGACAAATTAAATTCTCTTTGAGAACCGATCCGATTTTCCACAGCTTCATACCCTGTATAACTTACAACCAATACGGAACTCTCAGACGGAGCATTAATACTGAATGTTCCATCTTTCTTTGAGAGAGTGGTGACAGCAGTTCCTTTTATAGAGATGGTTGCCCCCTCGAGCGGTTCTCCATTATTGCCTGTAACTTTACCGGTAACTAAAATGTTGTTTTGTGAAAAACAAACTTGAGCAAGAAGCAGCAGGACTGTGAACATCGTCACATGCCTGCAATTCGCAGAATTGGTTCTCATATAGCAAAGCAATTTTAAATTGGTGATATTAAATTAGATTTAATCCGTTCCGCATTCGTCCTGCACTATCCTGAGAACCCAAACAATATTTACGCAATCGTTCCCGGAAACCAAAATCAGGAGATTGGATACTGAGTTGCTGATTTTATCTCACATTTTGATAACCCAATATCTTATTAAGTAGATCACTTCCTCTTAAAGCGCAAATGGCGGTCAGCTACTGACTCGCCATTGTTATGCTTGCCTGCTTAAGGAAGAAAGTTTTAATAACCCGGATTTTGCATGGCTGCTTTTTCAGCCGGAGTCAAAGCAAGTCCATTTGCCTGGATGCCATCAAGAAATGTTTGCGGTATTGGACGCAATAAATGACGATCCTGAATGTTGGGAGCTGCATCAGGATTAAATGCCTTCGCACGGGCAACCAATGTTTTGGTGCGGGACAGATCCTGCCAACGCAAATATTCACCGGCAAGTTCCCTGGCCCTTTCATTTAACAGAAAGCATAACATTCTGTCGTAGGCAGCCGTATAACCCAAGGTAGTGATAACATATTCATCACCGGCCGGTAATGTTGTAATATTAGTAACTGCTAAACCTGCTGAGGCAGCAGTGGTAACAGGTACATTATTAGATTCGTAATAAGAATTCTCCGGGAAAAAAGACGGAGGTATAGTTTGGGGGTTGCTGCTTGGTGCAGCCCCACCATCATAATATACCGCACGGTTTTCGCCATTTGCATATTGCGCCCTCGCCCTTACAGGATTGATATATGGAAGTGCATCAGCATAACTGCCTGTACCCAATTTTGCCAAACGGATCTTCGCTTCTGCAGCAATCAAATAGGTTTCTGCCGAACGGGCAAGTGTAATATCCCTAAGACCATCCACATCATTAAAACCAGCAGTGCGTGAACCATCCATAAACTTGCTCAATGATGGAAATTTACGGGAATCGGCAAGCAATGCGCCGTCTGTTGTTCTGCCCCCCGGATAAGCGACGTACACATGCGGTATTGTTTGTCCGGTTGCTGCATAAACAACCGAATTGTTCATCACTACTGTGGGATAACGGGTATCACCTGGTTGATTAATTACATACATTATTCCCAAATCACCGTTAGCATAATAACCACCTGAAGCACCGTTTACCTTGTGCTTAGTCCTGAAGGTTTTCCAAAACCTTGAGTCGTTTACCAGGTCGTATATCCTGTAGATATAATAAGTTGGTGACAGGCGGCTGAACGGACGATCACCACTTAGATCCCGCTGCATTTGTGCGATATCTTCGTATCGGGAAACAAAGTACAAATGCTGTGTATTGATACCGCTCGCAGATAAATCTGATGTAAACTGCGCCGATAAAATTATTTCACTCAGGTTTTCATTGGCGCTGTTAGGTGAAGTATACCTCCACAAATCACCAAAGTTGGGCGCTAATGGATGCCGTGAAATAACACCGTCACACAATGGCCCGATAGCAGCCAGGTCGGTCGCTTTGGTAGATGAGTTCCAGGAATCATTGATTTCACTGGCGCGGCTCAGGTATGCTTTTGCTAAAAAATGTGCCGCTGCATCTTTGGTTATTTTGGCAGGAGAACCTGCATTTCCTAACAGGTTATATGCTTGTGTAAGATCAGCAATTATCAGGTCATATACATCTTTGGGTGCTGCACGGGTAAATTCTAACTCTACCGTGGTGCTTGGTTTGGTTTTTAAAGGTACTGCACCAAATTGACTTACTAACCTTAAGTAACAATAACCACGAAAAAAATGACCTTCACCTAACGCAGTTTTTTTAATAGCATCAGCGGTAGAGGTGCTTGCTGTGGCGTTTTCAATAATCAGGTTGGCATAACCAACGCCCAGGTACAAATTATCCCATTGTGCATTAGCGGTAACGGTGTTACCATTATTGGGAGTAACAAAAGGGCCAAAAGTATTGCCATAAGAATTATACATCCCGTTTGAAGGGTCACCACCCACGCGGAATTCATCAACTCCATAGCACATATTGGAAAATGCCATTTCTCCATTGAAGGGAGCGGCAAATACATGGTGATAGGTGCCATTGACCAATGATTGAATACCACCATCCGTTTGATAAAAACTCAGGTCCCTTACAGTTTCAAGATTCTCATCCAAGAACGATTTTTTACATGAAGTAGTAACCAGTACAGCAAGAATGGTTACTAATCTTATATATAGTATCTTATTTTTCATCTTTATATTTTTTATTGTTGATGACTGTTTATCGTGGCAATAAGTTATAATGAATTAAAAGCCTGCATTAACACCAAAAGTGAAACCACGGTTAGATATATTTGATGCATTATCCATATCCATGAATTTAATTTTGGAAAACAGCATACCAGGATTAGTAGCCTGGAAATATACCCGAAGGCTTGAC
Organism: Chitinophagaceae bacterium; assembly: GCA_025929635.1. GTDB lineage: Bacteria > Bacteroidota > Bacteroidia > Chitinophagales > Chitinophagaceae > VBAS01. The sequence continues at coordinate 12,947 of JAICPX010000025.1, read as the reverse complement.
ATATGCATCGTCTGTAAAATCTTGCCGGAAAAATTATACGAAGCCGAAATATTCCTGATTTTCATAAACGAAGCCTTTCGGTATCCTAATGAAGGAGAATATGCATCGCCGGAACCTACCGAATAGATCGGTTTTTGGTACTCGCTGTTTTGGTTATTATCTGTCCAGTAATTAATCCGCCTTTGGTTTCCACGCGCCGTTTGTGCTTCCCCACCGGTATTGAACCAGTAGTTCATCCGGCCATATACAAAGAATGACAATTCGAAGTTTTTGTAAGAGAAACTGTTTGTCATCCCTACCACCCAGCGTGGTCTTGTATGTCCTATAATTGCCCGGTCATTGTTCGCATCGATCTTGTTGTCACCATTCTGGTCAACCGGTCTTACATTGCCTGGTGTAAAGGTGTTACCATTGAGGGCATATTTGGCTAACAATCCCGAATCGGAATACTGCCATACGCCATTGGACGCGAAACCATAGATCACACCAATGGGCTGGCCAATAAACCAGTTGTTAAGGATATCATCCTGTTTGCCATTCGACAGGGAAACTATTCTCTCCTTTTGCCAGGCCGCATTTAAGTTGGTTGTCCACTGAAAGTTCTTTGTAGTAATGTTCACCGTATTGATATTAATATCAACACCACGATTTGCGGTTTGACCTACGTTCTCAACTGTTGTAAGAAATCCTGTAACCGTAGGCAGGTTACGAGCCATCAGCAAATCTTTAGTTTGCGAAGTATATACATCAATTACACCCGCAACCCTGCTTTTAAATATTGAAAAATCTATACCCACGTTATATTGTGTTGTTTTTTCCCAATCCAACGCCTGGTTTGCCAAAGCTGTAGAGGGAAGAGAAGCTGCATTAACTGTACCACCTACCGGGTAGAAATAAGGTACCGTTCTGCCCTTGGTAGCATATGCATCAATCGCTGAATTTCCAGTAACGCCGGCACCTACACGAAGTTTTAGATCATTCACCCAACCGAAATTTTGCATAAAACTTTCACGGCTAATACGCCATGCGATTGCAGCACTTGGGAACAAAGAGAATTTACTACCGTCATCGAAAAGTTGGGAAGCTCCATCTGAACGAACAGATACTGTCGCCAAATATTTATCATCAAACCCATAATTTAACCTCGCCATATAACTTACCAATTGGCGCTTTATTAAATCAGAATTCTGAGTTATGCTAAGATTAGCGGCTGGAAGTGTCTGCGAATTCAGCGCGTTCCATTTTTGGCTGGCAAATGGAATACCAACACCCCTGATAGTATTTACAGGGTCAGCAACAAATTTGGTAGCGCTTTGTAATAGCGTGAGGCCAAAGCTATGTCTCTTATATACTTTATCATAATACAACAGGTTATCTAACGTGTAGGAATAAGTCTTTGCTTCCTGTAAAGAGGCTCCATTAATTCCACTGCTGGCAGTAGACTGCCCATCAATATATATACCATTACGATAGTTTGAAAAATCGGGGCCAAAGTTGAACCGGTATTTCACTCCTTTCAACACCGGGTGGATGGAGCCAAAATTAACTTCTGCATACAAACTTCCAAATGCCCGAAGGGTTACCCGCTGATCCTGTGTATAGTTCCATTCATCGATCACCGATTTAATGGCAACATCACCTCCGGGATAAATTACTCTGTTACCGGCTGAATCATATGGAACGGCATGCTTGAAGAGCCTCCTGGCAGATTCATAAATACTTGTAGCAGGAGAACCTACAAAAGAACCAATAACTGTCTGCGACTGGCCAAATTCCTGGGTACTGTAAGTCACATTCATAGTGGCCCCCATGCTAAACCAATCAGTAGCCTTTATATCCACGCTTGTTTTTCCTGAATACCTTGTAAACTTCTGCCCGATTGAAGTTCCTTTGTTATTTAAATACCCAAACGAACCATAAGCTCTTATTCTGTTGGTACCACCGCTTACACTGATTGTGTTGTCTGTAGTAATACCGGTTTGAGATACCAACCCTGTCCAGTCTGTATTGCCGACTTTTGAGCCATCCCATGTTCCGGTGGCCCAGCCCTTCGCAATATTAGCCCAGCCGGATGGGTCGGCAGTTGCCAGGAAAATATCCCGGTCGTTCGCAACAGTTGGGTTATCGCCTCTCGGACGGTTGGTTGGGTTACTATAATATACGGCCCAGCGGCGAAACTCGATATATTCTGCTGCACTCATTATAGGTGCCCAGTCTTTAATCGTTTCAAAAGTAGTAGAGCTATAAAGGTTAATTTGTGTTTTGCCAGATCTACCTTGTTTGGTAGTAACGATCACAACGCCATTTGCGCCTCTTGAGCCATAGATCGCGGTGGCCGATGCATCTTTTAATACATCGATTGATTCAATATCGTTGGGATTAAGATATTCAATACCGCCGGTGCTCAATGGTATATTATCTACAACAAACAGCGGCGAGTTAGATGCAGTCAGCGAACGAACTCCACGGATATTGATGCTTCCTACCTGGCCGGGTCGTTCGTTGGATGAAATATCCACGCCGGCTACTTTGCCCTGCATAGCCTGTAGCGCATTATCCACTGGTCTTGACCTGATATCCTTCTGGTTGATACCAGCAACGGAACCGGTTACGTCTTTCTTTCTGACGGATGTATAGCCAATAACTACGACATCTGTAAGCGCGGCCGATTCGTTTACCATGGTTACATTGATCGAGGACCTGTTGTCCACGGCAATTTCCAGTTCGGCGAAGCCGACAGAACTTATAACCAATGTAACAGTACCCGAAGTAGCATTAATGGTAAACGAACCATCTTCGGCTGTTGCAGTTGCCGTGGGACTATTCTTTACCTGTACAGTTGCTCCCTGCAATGGTCTTCCTGATTCGTCTGTGACCTTACCCGTGATCTTAAAATTGTTTTGAGAAAATGATAATACTGAGAGTGCAAGCAAAAGCATTAATAAGCCAACGCCTTTGCCCAAAGCATTTTTTTTGTTCATACAGCAGCAGTTTTTTGAAGTGAGGTTTGAAAAAACAAATTAGAGTTTGCAATTACTGAAGTCGTCCTGCTCCATCCTGAAACGCACCCATTATTTACGCAATCGTTCCCGGAATGTTAGGACCAAAAAATCTTACCTGGTTACTTCCCCAAATAATAATGGCCAACGTGGATCATATTGGTGCGCAGCTGAAAAAAACGTTGACATCTTTTCTACTATCGAAGGATGTTGTGCGGCTACATTATTTATTTCACCAGGATCTTTTTCCAGATCATATAATTCGATCGTGGGATCCGGATCTTTAGCAACTGATAATTTTATTGCCTTCCATTTACCCCAGCGCACCGCTTGCCTGCCATCATTTTCATGAAACTCCCAATAAAAATATTCATGTTGCTTTTGCTGTCCCTTATTCAGGAACGTAGGTACCAATGAAATTCCATCGATCTTATTCATGATTGGTATTTGAGCCAACTGAAGAATGGTTGGATACAAATCCCATAGTGCAGCAGGTTTATCAATAACAGATGAACTTATTTTTCCGGGCCAATAGGCAATGAAGGGCACCCGGATACCGCCCTCATAGAGATCTCTCTTTATTCCTTTATAAATTCCATTGCTGTTAAAGAAATCCGGATCGCCACCGCCTTCTTTATGCGGGCCATTATCGCTGGTGAAAATGATCAATGTATTATTTGCCATTCCCTTTTGCCGGACCATGTTTACAATTTCGCCGACATAATTATCCAGTCGTGTCATCATTGCCGCAAAGCTTGCACGGGGATAATCGCCAAGCAAGCGACCGTCATAACGTCTTTTTGCAGTGACCGGTTGCTCACCAAATTTCCAGATGTAATAATGGTATGTACTATCGTGCGGAACAATTACTTCAGCATGTGGCAACGTATAAGGCAAATACATAAAGAATGGTTTATCGCCCGTGTTCTTTAAATATTTAAGGGCTTGCTGATGAATTATATCGGCTGAATACATACTATCCCTTATTGCAAAATCAATTCGCTGGTGATCATCCCATAAATGATCTGGATAATAATCATGCGCCAGGCTTTGACAGTTGTAGCCATAAAATTTATCAAAGCCTTTCTTATTCGGATCGCCGCTGGTAGTGATATAACCAAGACCCCATTTGCCGAATGCAGCTGTGGCATAACCATTTTGCTGAAGAATATTTACAAAAGTTATGATTGAATCGGGCAATGGAGTTTGTCCCTCAGGTGGAAAAGATCTATTACCACGTATTGCCGTATGACCGGTATGCAACCCTGTAAGAAAACTTGACCTCGCCGGAGCACAAACGGTGGAACCGGAATAGAATTGAGTGAACTTCATTCCCTCTTTTGCCAGTTTATCAATATTGGGCGTTTCAAATTTCTTTTGTCCGTAACAACTGATATCCCCATATCCAAGATCATCCGCAAAAATGAAAATGATGTTCGGTTGTACTTTTTTTTGTGCAATAGTGAAGATCGAAAAGAAGGAGAATATAACTGTGAAAAAGTAATTCATTGGCATCAATTATCGGGATCTTTTGTCCCGGGATTCAAAAATTCATCACCTAAATTACTCAGTGTCGCTGTGGCAAATATCGCCACTGAAACGCAGCGTCACTGAAACCAAAGCAGCGTTACTTCTTCATCTTATATATTTCAGTACCGGCTAACAAAAAACAACCCAACCCATAGTCCTCAAAATCCGGTGTACTATCATATGTAACTGGTTGCCCATCTTTCGGTTCCTTACCCGTTCCCTGTACATACCCCAATCTACCGTCCGGGTGAACTGCTTCTTTGCTCATTGCATTCCAGGCCCTGGTAATTGCGGGTAAATATGTTTTTTTGTCAAAAATCCCATGATTTATACCCCAAGCAAACCCATAAATAAATAGTGAGGTTCCTGTAACTTCCTTGCCCCCAAAATTGTTGGGATCATTTAAACTCACATTCCAATAACCATCTGTTCGCTGTAATGGCAATAAAGCAACACACATATCTTTAAAATCCTGTAAGTATTCAGCATAATGCGGATCATTTTTTGGTAGTTCCTCCAATGTCCTTGCCAATGCCGCTACAACCCACCCGTTGCCACGACTCCAGTAGCAATCATCACCATTTGGTTCTTTATAAGGCGGGTCAAAATCTTTATCACGCCACCACAAATGTTCTTTTTGATTATACAATCCATTATCACCATGCTTATTTTTTGTAAACGCATACATTTCATACATACGATCAAAATATTTTGTATCAGCATAAAGATTGCCCAGCTTTACAAATACCGGCATGGCCATTTGTAAGGCATCTATCCAGTTCCAGTCATCGATCCTGGTAGTTAACATCATTGAATCAACAGATGCTTTGATGTCTTTTACTCTTTCCGGATGCTGTTTATTGTCCAGCAAATACATATCGATGTAAGTTTGCCCGCAACATTGGTTATCGGCATTTCTTGTTTTTACACCACCACGTAAGCCCCATTGATGTTTTTCACCCCATTGCAGTGCATAGTCATAATATGATCGTTTTTTATCGATCTTGTACAAAGCCATTAATCCTTCATAATACACAGCTCTTGTCCAGATATTACTGGGTCTTTCTATATTGGTGAAGATCGGTTTGCCTGCATCAGGCCATTTATCCATGAAATACTGGTTGGTGAGTTGAAGTGTTTTTAGAATTGCTTTTTTCTTCGGAAGTTTCTGCGCCATGCTTATAACAGCTGAAGAAAATAGAACCAGGATGATGACAAGTCGTTTCATATATTTTTTGTTTGTGCGGGCTAAAGCCCGATAGACCACCAGGGTGTTTCTATAGCCCCAGCCTTTCCCGAAGGGATGCCTATGGCAAAGGCTGGGGTTAAATGAAATCAACCAAAACCAGGGACGGCTTTAGCCCTTTTTCAATTTATTGCATATAGCTTTTGATCTTTCCGGGATTGATCCTTTTCAATTCGGACGCCACAATTTCTGCATTCAGTTTTGCTCCCTCCAGGTTTGTATGTGTACGATCAGCCGGAAAAAATTTATGTACTTCCTTCTCCCCCATCTGTTCATATCTGGCAGCAACAAGCTCATTCAGGTCGATAAAGTAAGCTCCTTCCTGTTCTGCAATTTGTTTTGCCCACAAAGCCCATGAATCGCCGGCACGAACAATTTTTCCGTCTTTCCAGTTCTCTCTTGGTATCAATGAACATACAATGGGTATAGCACCTTTTGTTTTTGTTTCCCTTACATATTTACGCATGTACCATCCGTAGGTGTGAACCACTTCTTTCATTTTACGTATTGGATTATAAGTTTCAGTACTATCATCTCCCACGCCCCTTATTGTACCTCTTGCCCTTGCTGTATCATCCAACGGGCTTGCATCATTGTGACCGAACTGCATAATGACATAATCACCTTTCTTTAGTGTGGCGAGGATCTTTTCCCATCTGCCTTCTGTAATAAATGTACGACTGCTCCGGCCACCGATCGCATGATTCTGCACATCGATCTTTGTTGTATCAAAAAATGGAGTGATAACAGTCCCCCACCCCATCTGGTTATTTTTGCCCGTGCCATCACCGTTCTTTACTGTGCTATCACCGATAATATAAAAAACAGGCTTTTCTTTTTTAGAGATGATGAATGAAGAAAGCGACAACAACACTATCGATAAAAAAATGATCACATTTTTATTTTGAGCCATAATTAATTTTTGCAGATCTAATTTTAACCACATAGAAACATAGATATCACATAGCACTATGTGTTTCTTTCTATTGTGTTCTATGTGTCTATGTGGTTCATTACTATGATTTCTTTAAATATAACGTTTTTGACTTTTTTGATATTGAGATATTGGGAAATTGAGATATTGCGATGCCGAATAGAATTCATGCAGTACAAGTGTGCGACGCAAGAACAGATGATAAGAATTCCGGTTGCTGGTAACATAAAAATCATTTCTTATTAACGATAATAATGTTCGGTTTGGGAGGCATCTTCATTCCATCTCCTAAATAATAACTGGTATGCGGCGGTTGGTTATAAGCCACATTCTGCCATGCAATGCTCAAACGATACTGCGGATTGTGCATCAGTGTGTATAATTTAATATCGGTAGGAATTGCTGTCGAATAAATGCGCAATTCACTGTTGTCAGCGGTGCGGCAAATAATTTCCTCACGCCAATCGCCAAAAAGATCTGCACTCAAACATGGATTTGCTTTTGTGCCATTATTACTGGCACAACCATCGTCACGTCCGTCAAACAATTTTACCAGGCTGCTGTTCATATAATCCCATTTACTGATGTTGACACCATTCAATACTTCGCTTAAGGCATCCCCATCCCAAAAAATGCCCATGTTACATGGTGGCGTTTTGTCCGCGATCTTGTTTCCTTTACAATCAAATAATCCTGTAATGCCTGCACCCGCTACCCAACACTCATAACCCGGGTAACGTGGATCAAGATCCAATGCACATCCGCGACCAGGACCCTCACCATCGTCGCCGGCTTTGACAGAAGGTTTTTTCCAGATCACTTCACCAGTTTTAGCATCGTTTAAATGGGCACCAGCATCATCGAACCGTTCCTGGATGTCGAATATTTCGAGACCCGGACGGGAGGGATCGATGTCTGTAACATGCAGGGCATCACCATGGCCAAGTTCTGTTGAATATAATCCTTTACCATTATCATCAATTGTCATCGCTCCATAAACTATTTCATCTTTTCCATCATCATCCACATCAGCCACCGATAAATTATGATTGCCTTGTCCACGGTATCTCCTGTTTACACCCGATGGATCATCACTATCGAATGTCCACAGGTTCTCCAGTTTTTTATTACGGAAATTAAATGCAGCTAATACGGATCGGGTATAATAACCCCGACACATTATTAATGAGGGGCTCTTTCCGTCGAGATAGGCCACACAGGCAAGAAAGCGATCCATGCGATTCCCATAACCATCGCCCCATACTTCTTTTAATTCATCAGTAGTGGGATTTAATTTTACATGACGCGGCGGGATAAAATCAATTGTTGATAATGCTTCACCGGTTAATCCATCAAACATTGTCAGGTATTCAGGACCTGACAAAATATATCCCCGGTCGTTACGATAATCTTTTGTGCTGTCTCCAATTACTTTTCCTTTTGCATCAATTGAACCATCGGCGGTCTTCATCGCTATCTCTGCCTTCCCATCACCATCAAAATCATATACCATAAATTGGGTGTAGTGTGCTCCTTCACGAATATTCTTTCCCAGATTTATTTCCCATAGAAAAGTCCCATTTAATTTATAACAGTGGAAGATCGGCGGATCAGTAAGACCTGCCTGGGAATTATCTCTTGCTCTTCCGGTCAGGTGAATCACAATTTCATAGACACCATCGCCATCCATATCACCCACACTCGCATCATTAGCTGAATAGCCGGCCGGTGTTTTAAGCGGAATGGACAAATAAGGTTTTGCATTTGCCGCAAGCGTAAATGAACTCCCTGTCTTTTCTTCTTTATTATTAATGATGGCATTAATGGTATAAGTATTTGTTTGGGCAGTATCAGCCGATTCGTCAGTAAAATTTGTTGACTTTACGATTGGTTGCTTGTTTAGTTTGATCGTTTTACCACCTGAACCCCTATAAAGATTGAAAGCCAGGTTTGCATCCTCTGTTCCAAGCAAACGCCAGGAAACAAAAACTTTTCCATTACCCGCATTTACTGCATGAACACCACGGGTAAGGTATTCCATCCTGTATTGAGCATTCAGGTGCGTGACAAAAAAAACAAATGAGATGAATAACAGCGCCTTTCGACTCATTGATGTTTATTGTTTAAGACGTTCTTGTTCTTCAATTCCTGCAACTTTCTTTTTTTCTTCTGGCTTCTTTGATATTGAAACGTTGAAATTGTTAAAAGTCCAGTTTTTTGCAAACACCATTTCGCCCAGTACGGCAGCTGTTACCGAAGAGTTGGTGAAATGAAATCTCTCTATTTGCGAATTCTCCAGACCATTTACTTCAAATGCTTTTTGCGCATTGGTGATCTTTACATTTTTGATATAAAAATTCTTAGTGTGAGGAATGCCTCTTTCAGCCGGCGTAACTTTTTGTACCAATGCCCGCCAATGCCGGGGCACCGAATCAATGTTATATCCTTTTGGCAATTCGCTATAGCTATACGCTGGATACCAATTCAAATTAAACTGGTATGCGTTACGAACAGAATCTAAGACCGAGTTTACAAAGTAAATATCTTCAACAGTACCACCTCTTGTAGTAGCTGATTTGATACGCAGGCCGTTGTCGGTATGTTTGGCAAGAAGATCGGTACAATAAATATGACGAATACCGCCGCTTGTCTCACTTCCCAGGGTCACAAGCCCGGCACCGCGGCGGGCAATGGATTTTCGAATGACCACATACTCAGTAGGCCTGTTGACCCTGAGCCCATCCCAATCCCTGCCTGCTTTCAGACAGAAATTATCATCGTTGCAATCAATATCACAATTCTCTACCAGGGTCCATGTTGATGAATCAACGTCAATACCGTCCGTACTTGGGCCGCTTCCGTCTTCATTGTTTTTGATAACAACGCCATTTACAGTCAGTTTCGTTGAATATAAAAGTTGTATTGTCCAGAATCCGGCATTTTTAAATGTGAGATCCCTGATAGTTATATTTTCAGCATTTTGCGTCAACACCGTTCTTACTCTTTTAGCGTCATAGTCAACCACCCAGCGCAAATCTTTTTTATCATATTCCTTCCGCATTTCCCAATATTTGTCCCAGCAAAATTTCCCTCTCGCATTAATGATCCCTTTACCGGTCAAGGCTGCATTTTTTACATTATGAAAATTTATCAACGCAGCAGGCCATATGGTTTCAATCCCCGCAATTCGGGTTTGCATGTCAGGATAATCATCAAAATTTTGCGAGCCCAGAATCAACACATCCTTATCAATTCGCAATTGAACATTTGATTTTATAAATAAACTCCCGGTAACATAAGTGCCCGGTCTGAAAACAACAGTTCCACCACCTTTTGCCGCACATTCATCGATTGCTTTTTGAATGGCTTTGGTATTTACAGTGGTGGTATCGTTTACCGCACCATGATCGTTGGCAAAAAAAATATGCTTTGAAGAAGGAAAAGTTTTAGCGCCAACATTCTTGACCCAGGCAGGAGCAGTAACTTGTGAGATAGCCTTTGCGCAAACAAACAGTGGGATCACAAAACAGATCTTTTTCAAAGGCAAGTAATTTAATTTGATATTTATCAAAAGCGGAAAGTAATTCATAAGGATCAGGCCGGCATCCTGAAGCATCCTGAAATCATTTGACTTATTTTTACTTTCATTTTTAACCTTGAGTACCACAGCAACCCTGCCAAACCAGTACAGCAAATTGCAGCTACGAATCGCAGTTTCTGTTTTTTTCTTCAACCAGGGTTTGGCCTTTGCCAGCTGGGCAAGCCGTATTCCGGATATCAAGACGTCATTACATTTAACCGAAGCAGGTTTAGGCACCATTTTGTTAGCATTGCCCGTCGGTCAACTATTGACGATGGCTTTCAGCGGAAGGTTGGTAACACGTTTTGGAAGTAAGAATGTGCTTAGGATTGCAGCGATCGGGTATGTGATTTCATTAACCAATATTGGTCTGGTGAATCAATCCTGGCAGCTTGTGCTTGCATTGTTTGTCTTTGGCGTATTTGGCAATATGTGCAATATTTCTGTCAATACCCAGGCTGTTCATGCCGAGCTGCACTACGACCGGCCGATCATGGCTTCCTTTCATGGAATATGGAGTACGGCGGGTTTTACGGGCGCATTGATCGGCTCCCTGATGATGAAGCTGGATATAAAACCGTTTTATCATTTCTGGATCGTTGCAGTTTTTGGGATAACGATGGTTTTGGTCTTCAATAAATTCCTGTTGCTCACGCCAACAAGCAGGGCTGATTCATCATTCAGAAGGTTCAAATGGCCACACGGGTCATTGTTGATGTTGGGTGTTATTGCATTTTGCTGCCTGAGCGCGGAAGGATGTATGTTTGACTGGAGTGGAGTTTATTTTAAACAGGTAGTAAATGCAGAAGGATCGTTGGTATCGCTTGGCTACGCGTCATTCATGGTAATGATGGCAACGGGTCGGTTTATTGGTGATGGCCTGGCGTTGCGGTTTGGAAGAAAACGCATGGTACAACTGAGCGGGGTGTTAATTTTTACCGGGATGATGATCGCAGTTCTGTTTCCTTATCTGATCAGTGCAACCATTGGTTTTTTAATAGTGGGATTTGGCGTAAGCAGCATTATTCCCCTGATGTACAGCACTGCAGGAAGAGTAAAAGGAGTAGCGAGCGGTATTGCTATTGCCACTGTTTCCGGTATTGGCTTCTTTGGATTCTTAATGGGGCCTCCGCTGATCGGTTATGTGGCTGAGCTTTCCGGTCTTCAATATTCATTTGCGGTGATCGCGTTGATGGGACTTGGAATCACGCTAATGATAAACCGGATCAAAGAAATTTCGTGATCATAGTTTGAGTAGTGGCTCTAATTCATTTTTGCTAACCTTAAAGATGCTCCCGTGCCGGATTCCTTTTGGCAAAGAAACTTGTTCTGAAATATCTGTCCAGCTGACCAGGTCAGCCGATTTAACGGCACCGTACTTGTGTTCCCTGTATTTATCAAAATAAACGATCCATTCACCGTTTACCTGTAAGGATGCCGGCCCTTCCGCCCAATAATTCCCCGTAATTGGCGCCGATGCATTACTGTATCCTTCAGTTAATTTTTTGCTGTAAGCGATCCTGATATTTTTCTGTGGCGGTATTCTGGTTTCATCTTTTAAAAACATGACGTAGCGTTTCCTATCGGGAACGATGGTTGCATCTATTACATTAAATCCTTTATCATACAAAACTTTTGTTTTGGAAAAGGTCGTAAAGTCCTTTGTCAAAACATAATACATGCGATGATTGTACCCATTCTCCAACGACCGGTCTGCAGGATATTTACCAGCTATTGTAGTCGCCCAATAGATCATGTAGCGTTTTTTCTTTTTGTCATATGTAATTTCCGGCGCCCAGCAATTCCTTGCACTGTCCTCATGCATCATTACGGGAATAAATCTCTGCTCACTCCAGTGAATAAGGTCTTTTGAACTGGCATAACCAATCCCGCGTTCATTCCAGCTCACCGTCCACACCATATGAAACAACCCATCATTACCCCGAACAATACATGGATCACGCATTAACGAATCTTTGCTTAATACAGGTTTCAATAAAGAGCTGTCATTATTTAAAGCCGCCCAGTTAAATCCATCATAACTATAAGCCAGGTGCAGACCATCTTTGCCATTATTATTGAAATAGGAAAACACAAAAACAGAATCCTGGCCCTGCGCACAAAGCACCATAACAATTAGGTGATTCAGCATTGTCAGGAATAGTCTGCGCATGAATTAAAGAGTTAGTGAAAGAATTTGTTCCCAGATGCTTTTTATTACCGGTATCCCGTTTTCTGAATTTCGCTTTCGGTTACTCAACACTCTTTCGCCCGGGTACAAGATCGGCGCCACTTCATTTTCGGCGAGCGACTGCTTATAATCATTGATGATGTTATGCACCAATGCCGGAATAGTAGAATGATTGGAAAGACTTTTTATATTGATAGAAATAAATACCTGCGACAATCCATATTCAATTTTTCTTTTGCTTATTTCATGTGTTGATAAACCGGCCGACAAAATTGCTGCAAGCAGATCCAGCAATAACGAGAGTCCGGCTCCCTTCCAAAATCCAACAGGCAACGGTCTTCCTGATTCCATTATTGCTTCTGGATCTTTCGTTAAACTTCCTTTTTTATCATAACCACCAAACACAGGGAGCATTTCATCTTTTAATGCCGCCAATTCCATACTGCCAAAGGAAAATTGGGACATGG
>JAICPX010000692.1 GCA_025929635.1 Chitinophagaceae bacterium | reverse complement strand
GCAAAACAATCAGCAAAAATATCTCTGGCTATTACTCGGTTTATCTGTCATTCTTTTGTTTCCGGGCCTGGGAAAAACTCCTCTCTGGATCTATGACGAGGTGCGCAATGCGGAATGTGCAAGAGAGATGTATGAACGTGGCGATTGGATCGTTCCAACATTCAATGGAGGACTAAGAACTTTAAAACCACCGCTTCATTATTATTTCATGTTTGGTGGCTTTGAGATTTTCGGCATCACCGAATGGGGTGCAAGATTTTTTTCAGCTGTGTTTGGTGTATTGACAATTTTAATGACCTATTTTTTTGTAAAAAGATATTCAACACAAAGACAGGCATTCATCACTGCACTTGTCCTGCTTGCATCCACCCATTTCTTATTTGAGTTTCGCATGTCTGTTCCTGATCCCTACCTGATTTTTTTGAATGTTGCCTCAATCCTTACTGCATACTCATTCTTTATGGAGAAGAAAAATTACTGGCTTTGGCTTTGCGCAATTACCATGGGATTGGGAACATTAGCAAAAGGACCAGTCGCTATTGCATTGCCGGGCGCTGCGATTTTGGCCTGGCTGATTTGGGAAAAACGATTGAAAGAAATTTTATCATGGAAAATTTTAATGGCCGGTGTAATCATGTTCACTGTAGCGCTTCCCTGGTATTTGTTAGTGCATAAAGAAACAAATGGTGAATGGACAAGGGGATTTTTTCTTCAACACAATTTTGGCCGTTTCTCAGAACCAATGGAAGGACACGGTGGCCCATTTATACTTGTACCGCTAATTGTCTTACTTGGATTATTACCTGGTTCAATTTTTATTGGAGAATCATTCAGGAAGTTCAAAACCAGCTTCAGCAATCCCTTTTTAAAACTTGCATTGTCTGTAGTCGGAATTTTTATCGTGTTTTACAGTATCAGCAGCACTAAGCTTCCCAATTATGCAATGCCCTGCTATCCTTTTCTTGCGATCATTCTTGGTAATTACATACATAAAGCATGGTCCGCAAGGACTCTCCAAAGGAGTCCTCACGGACCTTCGGAGGAAGAAAACAAAACAAGGATTTATCCTTTCATCATTCTTCTTTTAATCAACATCGCTTTACCGATAGCTGGCTATTTAGGTATCAAAAATGAAGTAAACACTAAGGGAATGGAAAATATAGCTGTATTTCTTCTGATCCTCACAGCGGCGGCTGGCATTGCGTTCTATTTTATATTAAAAAAGAATTTTAGAAAGGCAGTGCTAAGCACATTTATTCTTTATTCTGTTTTTCATATCCTGATGTTCAACTGGCTTTATCCCTCTCTTTACAAACAAAATCCAATGTCAAAAACAATTGATATGGTAAAAAAATACGACAACGTTGTGAGTTACCAGATCTTTCATCCATCCTACACGTATTATCTGCCGGGAAGAGTTCCGGTTTTCAATAATCTTGATTCATTAAAAACTTATTTACTTATAAATAAAGCTGCTGTGATCAGTCGCAAAAACTTTGCTGATGACTTAAGATCGATCGGACTCAAAGAACAAGCATCGGTACATGACCTGT
>JAICPX010000520.1 GCA_025929635.1 Chitinophagaceae bacterium | reverse complement strand
GTCAACAAAGCGTTGTTTGCCTGTCAACTGTGAAATTGCCTGTTGAATATTTTTATCTACGCTTTCTTCAGATTTTAGGAAATTAATATAGCGAAGGATCTCCTTTTGTCTTGATGGACTAAGCTTATCGAATTTGGCTTTGGCTTCTTTATTTTCTTTTAAAGCACTTTTCAATTTGGGGTGCATCGGAATTGTTCTTTCTTTTGGATCATAGTCAATTTTAATTTCGATGGTATCACCGACATCTTTCCCTGCCGCTTTACGCATTGGACCATTTAAATACAATCTCCATTTGCCACTGTACTTAACAAGGTTCTGAATAAAGTTCTCGCCACCGATCTTTAGCTTGACCGGAATAGCACCTTTGTCTTTTCCGGCTTTTTGGAAAATGTATTTCAATAAGATTGGCGGAAGTAAAACATAAGGGTTGATACCGATGATCCGGATTTTGGCGGAGAAGGATTTCACTCAAAAAGACTGTTAAGTTGAAAAATATTTAATCCAACATTAATTGTGTTTTAGGCAACTCCTTTTTTACACGATCCTTTAAAATATTCTTGTACTCATCGGTAAAGGGGTTGTCAAAAAGTATTAACTCTTTTAGATTTTTTAATTCAAAAATGAAACCTGGCACAGTCGTAAGCTTACAACCCCCGAAGCTGAGTTCTATTAGCTTTTTCAGGTTTGCGAGCTCAGGCGTAATTGTTTTTATTGGCTGATCGGTAAGATACAAGATCTCAAGATTAGTCAATGAAGCGATTGCTGCCGGAATTGAATCCAACCGATTGCCGGTTATAGACCCATTAATAATGACGCTCTTTACCATTTCAGGATTTTTCAGTGCTTCCCTGAATGAATTGCAGTCTTCGCATTGACCAAATGAATTAATTGTAAGCAGTAATGCCAAAACCGACAAGATAGGTTTCATCTTTAATGGTTTTGCTAATGAAGATAAAGAATCCCTTTGCAAAGGATTACGGGGAAATGAAAGACTTTAAATTAATGACCTGTTCTGCTTTGTTCCCACTCTTCTATTCCCAACCCGGCGAAAACATGTCTTTCGCTGTGATAAGAAGAACGGACAAGCGGGCCGCTTTCTACATAATCCAATCCCAGCTGATAACCGATCTCGCGGTATTCGGCAAACTCATCAGGATGCACAAAGCGATGAACTGGTAGATGTTTTTTTGTGGGCTGTAAATATTGACCAAGCGTAATTACATCGCATCCATTATCGCGAAGATCAGTCATGGTTTGTATCACTTCTTCTCTTGCTTCACCAAGACCGAGCATGATACCACTCTTTGTCCGCATGCCACCCTGTTTGAGGATCTTGATCACTTCCATGCTGCGCCAGTACTTGGCTTGTATTCGAACTTGCTTTGTTAGCCTTTCTACTGTTTCGACGTTATGAGAAACAACTTCAGGCGCGGCGTCAATAATGCGTTGTATGTTTTCCTTCTCTCCTTTGAAATCAGGGATGAGTGTCTCTAACGTCGTCCCGGGATTCAAAGCTTTAACCGCTCTGATAGTATTGTTCCAAATGATCGAGCCGCCATCCTTTATTTCATCACGGTCAACAGAGGTGATAACAGCATGCTTTACTTTCATCAGGTGAATCGCTTCAGCTACCCGTTGTGGTTCGTCCCAATCTAATGGCTCAGGGCGACCCGTTGCCACCGCACAGAAACCACAACTTCTCGTACAAATATTTCCCAGGATCATAAAAGTGGCAGTGCCTGCTCCCCAACACTCGCCCATATTGGGACAGTTGCCGCTTTCACAGATTGTATGGAGCTTATGCGTATCGACAAGGTGCCTGACATGCTTATATTCTTCCCCGATAGGGAGCTTTACCCTCAACCAGGAAGGTTTCTTATTTCCTGGTTCGATTGGGCCAGGTATTACCGGAAGTTCAGTCATCGTTTATTAAAATATTCAATACTCAACTATCAATGCTCAATATTCAATTTAAAGACCATTATCGTTGAGAATTGAAAATTGAATTGAGCATTGAACATTGTTTTGTAGAATGGTGTTCCTGGATAGACAAGAGTGCTGCGCAATCTCGCCTCAGGCTAGGCAAATTTACACGGATTACTTCCTTTGCCCAAACATGATACCGATATGACCCTGGTAGAAGAATTGCTTTTCCTTTTGATAAAGCATGATTGGAATTTTTCCAGAATAGAACTCGGCGCTAACGCCAACTTCGACGCCTGATACTACTTCATTAAAGCGACCAAAGTCGAAACGAAGAGCTGTTTTGGCAAATCCACCGGGTTTCATTTTCATCTCGCCCCAGCCCTTACCAAGACCGCCACCACCAAGAATAAACCCAAATTTGAAGAGTGAGTCAGTTTCGGGTGAGTATTTGATAGTTCTGTTTTCTCCATTGTCATCGATCTCGATATAGTACGGTCTTAATAAGCCCATCGCGAATCCACCTTTATAGACCAGGCTGACGGCAACCCCGTTCTTATTGCCTTTTTGACCAAGAATGCGTTGGCTTCCAAATCCGAGCTGTACCGAATAAAAGTTATTGATCTTACCATATACATATGGGTTGCCAAATGAAAAGCCACCAGTACCATTCGGTAATTTATCTTCTTTCGGATGTTTGATCTCGTTGAACTCAAGACTAAACAACGTCGTATTGCGCTGGGATTTCATTTTGCCTTTCTCATAATAAGCACCGTAACCATTTGTACGCAATTGAAAACCAAAGATGGCCTGTTTGGAATAGACCAGGACACCTTCTTCATCCTGGCGGATAAGATCATTTATTTTCTGTTGTTTTTCCTGTTTTCGGGTCTCTTTTCTTGTTTGTTGCTCCTGGGCTAATATTGTGGTGCTGGCAAAAAACAAGCAAGTAATAATAAAGAGTTTGTTCACGGGAGAGATGTTTTGGCTAAGAGGATAAAGGAGAAAGAGAGAAAGTGCTTATCGGCTTGATTCCTTAATATTTCTCTTTGTCTCTATTTACTCTTTTTCACTCTTAGCTATTTGAAACGTAAATTTAGGGCAAAATAATATAATGACCTCGACTGTAGTTTATAAGGGAGAGTTAAGAACAACCTGTACTCATATTCGCAGTGGCAATAGTTTTGAAACCGATGCCCCGGTGGATAATAATGGAAAGGGTGAACGGTTCTCCCCGACCGACCTGATGTCAACTTCGCTGGCGACCTGCATGATAACGGTTATGGGTATAAAGGCAAGAACC
>JAICPX010000394.1 GCA_025929635.1 Chitinophagaceae bacterium | reverse complement strand
TTGAACGGGCAGGTTGTGATAAAACCAATGATGTATGTTGCGTTAAGCTATGATCATCGCATCGTTGATGGTCGTGAGTCGGTAAGTTTTTTGGTTAGAGTAAAAGAGTTATTGGAGAACCCGGACCAACTCTTATTCGGAAAGGATCCTGTTATCACGTTATTAGAACTTTGATTACAAAAGAGCCTCAGTATTTTTTGCCCGTTATTAGTTTCATTTAACAAATAGTCGTTGAAAAAATCAACTACCACCGCCAACGGCAGCGGTAGTTGACTCCTCTATGGACAACTAACGTTGGGATTGAACGGTGCGAACATGCCCGATGGGTTGTTTTCGTATAACCAAACATGCAGGCTCCAGTGAGGTACCGGAAGCGGTGCGCCACCTACATCAAAAGGCTGATCACCGAACATCGGAGCAGGCTGCCCGACATTTACGACAATATATTCCAAGGCGACAAGCTGCAAGTTTCCCCCTGGACCTTTAGCATAAAGTACCACCTCAGGTTTCAGCGGATCAACGACTGGATCCACCAGGGAAGGATTAGCCCAATGGTAACCCATTCCACCAAGACCCGGTACGGAAACACAATGATCGCCAGGTTCGTACCCGGCCATAATTGCCTGTGTTGTGGAATGAAATCTCTCCGTAGCACGCCGTACGGATTTCAGCAGATCGGACTTGGCCACTTCGCTTAATTGCGTAGCATTTTGTGAGGCAGATGATATGTCATCTGTAGTTTCATGCCTGACTTCTTTTCTGCAAGATGCGAACAGAAGCAGCAGTAGTGCCGGCAGGAGAAAGGTGCCGGATACCAGATTCTTTTTCATTGTTAACGTTTTAATTGATGAATGATATCCTCCATTGATCGAAAATATGCCTGCCTGCAGTTTCATCAGTTTTATTGTCTGTCGGTGCATGCCTTGCGAAACTCGAGAACTATGACCTGGGAAACTCCCGGAAAACTTAGCATTGATTTCTTCAAAAAAAAATGAAAGTAGAAAAAGTGGCTGAAATGGGTGACCACTTCGAAAATGAAACCGGCAATAATGAATACGACGCTGGTCATTGTTTATATTTTGTCGGGGTTAATTTTTGCGTTTAGAAAATAACCCCTGAATAGAAAAACATCTTTATTCAGATCGATAGCTTTCGCTTCGAAATTGCCGGAAACAATTGAGTTTACATTTTTTGTGATAGTGAAAAAACCTTCGGTTGCCGAAATGGCCAGACCATAAGCGCCATCTATCACAGGCATCATGATCATGCTTACCGTTCCTTTTTCCGAGTTTGAAAGAACTACCGGGGCTTTGCCCGTTGGAACTCCATTCATATAGAAGGTTAAGATATCACTAACACTCATTATTTGTTTTGATTTTGACAACTGAAGTGTTGCGCTATTATTTGACTCAAAGAAAACCGGCCAGCTACCTTCATAGTCCATATAGAGAGAATCATTTTTTGTGATCTTGACGCGAAACCAGGTTTGGCCAGTATCAACGATCGGAAGATGTTCCTCCACGATATTCTGTTCCGCTTTCGGTTTTTCTGCCGGGGTAGTTGTTGGTGCCGTAGCTACCGCTGCAGCTTGCTGCGCTGGGGACTTTTGCTGATCATTTTTACAGCTATAAATGATCAATGAAACACAAATAAGTAATAGTATCTTTTTCATAATGATAAGTAAGGTTAAATGGATCTAACTATTATTATTCGCAAACATGTTATGGACGCTTATATATTTCAAAACCGGAACCGCCAGCAACTGTATTTAATACCAGCTCATTTTCAGTAACTGAAACTACATAAAGCCTCATCGGGTATTTAGTGCCGGCCAAATCCTGTATGGCCAGGTTTTTTCTCCCATCCTCTTCGGTAACAATTTCGTAGGTGCCATCCATTACCGTTTGGAATTTGCATGTGCCGTTGGCATTCAGTTTCATGTAACCTGTATTTGCTATCGCCGTTTTTTCTTCATCTTCATCTATTTTGTGGTTGCCATTATCATCGCGGAGTATTCTAACCAATGACCATTCACCGAGTATATTTTTCATATCGTTGGGAATATTAGCCGATTCGGTTTTGAGTTTTTGCTTGTCATCGGTATTCGCCGGGCTGTTTTCTTTCACCGTTTTCTCGATCTTATTTTTATAATCCTCTGCATCTTTTTGTGCTTTGCTTTTGCAGGAGATTACTGTTATCAACATGGCAGCGACAACCGTTATAAAAAAAATTGTTTTCATGTATGTTAGTTTAAAATTGAGAATAAGAATACTGATATATAATGCAGGATGTTTTCTCTAATAATTACCCATGGATAAATGTTTTCAACCTGCTCTTTCAAAGACCCAGAATACCAGGTCACCTATTTTTTCCAATAACACCAGCTGATTTTTATTCTCAGTGATGATGCGATAGACATCGGGCGCAGGATCTTTATCTTCTTCACCGACTACCCGGTTGCGGTAGACATAAAGCATTTTGTTGCCGATTTCTGTCTTCACTTCGTAGCGGCCTTTAAAGTTTTCCTGGATCTGGCAACTGCCATCGGCATTAAAGCGGTAGGTATATCGGTTTTTAATACCTTTTTTTCTTTCCTCTTCGTCAAGGGTCTTATTGCCATTATCATCATAAGCTTCCAGCGTCAGTTTCCAGTATCCGACGATCCCATCGCCCGGAGGTTGATTCATTTCTGCATTTGAAGCAACCTGAGGTTGCTGCTCCGTTTTAGTAGCTGTGCTTTCCTGCGCAGCATTGTTGTTGCTGCAGGCAATTAATAATGCACATGTAATTAGAAAGGTTGGATCAGGGTTCATGTGTCGAATTTTAAATTTATTAAGCCGTTTATAAGCGTTTCCAGATAAATAATCCATTACCTCCCGGTTCTTTAATATGCAATTCTTCCTTTGTTACTTTAATGATCGTGCCAACCTTATGCGGACCATTTGCTTTGTCGTACCATGTGAGATAATTTTTCCCATCGTTTTCTTTGGGATTAGTTTCGTAGCGTCCTTCCATCTTTGCTATGGTAAAAAGACCGGAGCCATCACGGTTTAGTTTCATGTAATCTTTATATGAAGGCGTCTTAAGGATTTTTCTTTCCTCTTCATCTATTTGCAGGTTATCATTTGTATCACCAACAAAACCCAGCAATTCCCACTCTCCGGTAATATCATCACCCTGCCCAGAAGCGTTTGACGCCGATGCTTCTTTCTTTTCAGATGAAGAATTGTTTGATTGTTTTTCGTTTGTTGCCGCTTTATTGTCTCCGCAATTGGTTAGGAAAAAAGCACCCATAATGAAAATGATCAAAGAAGCGGATTTCATTGTTTTTAAAATTTATGATATATATATTTTTGATTAATTAATCACTTTGACATCGAAACAAACTCGGTTGCCAGTTAGTATTAGTTCAGCGGTGGCTGGTTAGTGTCAGGTTTTTTGTCATCTACCCCATGATGGAAAGCCGTCAAACCCCAAATTGTTGGTAATCCTGGTTTGAGCTGTTCCATTTGCATTCATTATATAAGTTTCAAAATTGTCGTCACGAAAACTTGTAAATACTATCTGATTGCCATCCGGCGACCAATCAGGAGAAAAATCATCTGCTGTATTGTTGGTCAATCTTGTTTGATTTGTACCATCAGCGTTCATTACATAAATTTCCTCGTTGCCGTCACGGGCAGTTGTAAAAACAATTTTCTTTCCATCGGGCGACCAGGCAGGTCGGTTATTGTACCCGGAACTATTGGTGAGCCTGGTTACACCACTGCCATCTGTATTCATCACATAGATCTGTAAGCTGCCTTCGCGATCGCTGGCGAAAGCTATTTGCTTTCCATTGGGTGACCAGTCTGCATAACTGTCAATACCAGTGCTGGTGGTTAAACGAATAACGCCCGTTCCATCCGCATTCATGATGTAGATCTCTTCATCATTACCATCACGGAACCTGCTTGTAAAAACAATTTTGTTTCCATCCGGAGACCAGGCAGGTTCAAAGTCATTCAAGGCCGGATTGTTTGTTAGGTTGACAAGCCCGGTACCATCCGCATTCATCACATAATTCTCAAAAAAATTGCCGCCGCGATCACTTGTAAATGCTATCTTTTTTCCATCCGGGGACCAGGCCGGATAAGTATCAGAAGCGGAGTGATCAGTAAGGCGTATTAGATCATTACCCTCCGCACTCATTATATAAATATCCTGGTTATTGTCACGGTCACTTGAAAACGCGATGCTGCCTTTACTTTTGATTTTCATTCCGCTTTCTTTTGGTGCGGATACATTCTGCGAGAAACCGGCTGCGGTGTCGGCTTGTTTTTGACAGCCAACCAGGAAATAACTGGTTAAAAAGATTGCACCAATCACTGGTAATGAAGTGGTCTTAATGTTTTTCATTTTTCCTCCTGTTGTTTTATAGATGATTATTTAATTTGTTTTGTTTGTTGCGGCTTTATTATCTCCGCAATTGGTAGAAAAAAACGGCAATAATGAAAGTGATCAATAAAACAGGTTTAATTTTTTTAAGCTTTATGTTAGAATTTATTTTGT